>JACQFA010000017.1 GCA_016200255.1 Nitrospirota bacterium
CTGCTCTTCCGTGTGCCGCTTGCGTGTCATGCTGAGCCCTCCTGCCTGCGTTATCTCAGGCCCGGACTCAACTTTCAACTGGCCCAGTTTTCGGGGGGAAGGTCACTGCCTCTCTGGTTTCTTGGATTTGGTCAATTGAAGCCAATGGAACGACAGAAAATTCTTCAGCAGGCAGGATTATCCGAGGCTGAAATCCCCCAAGATGATAACTTACGAAAGTTCTTATCCGATCATCAAATACCCGCCCTGCTCAAAATATTTAATCTCTCTGGAGCGCAGAACAGTAGACCCAGGAAAAAGACTATTATTGAGACAAAGAGTAGAGGTTAACCGGAAGAGGGTTTGAGCTGCACTTGAACAAGGCAGGAATCTTCTCCGTGCGCGATGCCGTTCTGCAAGGTCGACCCGTACGGCCCCACGAACGGGGTCAGCAGTCCTTCCAGCACCCCGTGTAAGAGCGGGCAGACGATTTCCGGGTTGAACTCCACAACCTCTTTAAAGATACAGTTATGCAGTTGGATCTTCACTTGCTGGCCGGAAGCCCCTTGAATCCGGGGTTCAAATCCCCAGGCCCCAAACTGATCCGCTAAGAATCGCGCCACCGTTTCGGCCGAACGTTCGATCGGCTGTTCCCCGGATAACCTCTTGGCTAAAACTTCGCCCCACTGTCGCCCGAAATTCTTGACCTCATCCGGGGAAATTTTTTTAACCGCCAACAACCCTAAAAGCATCTCAGAAAGCAGTCGATAGTCGCGTGGAAGCAATTCGAGTCCAACCACGGGCCGTGATTTCCGGTAGACCCGCTTGGGTCGGCCCGAGCCGCCCGTCTTCATCGCAACGGATGAAACCAACTGTGCTTCCGATAGTTTTGAGAGATGCTGGCGGATCGCGCTGGGATGCAGACGAAAACGTTGAGCCAGCTCCTTTATCGAGACCGCGCCTTTCTTTCGCTCTAAGTACTGAATAATCGCAAACCGGGTCTCATCCGCCAAGGCCTTGCTGGTTTTTAAAAGGTTCCCTTGCATTTTTCACCCCATTTTTTGACTAATTTTTTTGTTGACTCATAACATAGCGCTGTCTATAATGTCAAACGGTTTTAACAGTAAACACTGTACTTATTAATCAAACAATGCCACACACAGGATGGATTGAAAATGAACGCAGAGGCTTTTCTGAAAACGACCAAGGAAGAGATGTTGGCCCATCCTGTGATGCATCACCCCTTCTGGAGCCGGTTTGAAAAGGGGGCGTTTACGATGGAAGGCCTGAAACGCTTCTCGATTCATTATTATTTTCATGTGCTGCAGACCCGTCTCTATGATGCAATGGTTTTGGCGCGCACGCCTTCCGAATCGATCCAGGCCACCCTGGCTTCGATTCTCTGGGATGAATACGGTCGCGGTAATCCGGCAGAAACACACCCGGCCCAGTTCCGAAAATTTTTAGGCGCCTTGAACCTTCAGGAAGAGGACTGGAGTTCGGTGACCCCTTTACCCGAGTTTGAGGCTTATCGGGACGTCCATCTGAGACTTTGTCAGGATTACGATATTCGAGTCGGACTGGGGGTGGTCGGTTTGGCGATGGAATATCCGATTCCGTTTCTGTACGAAAAACTTGTCCCCGGTTTTCGTCACCACGGGTTATCCGATGACGCCCTCGCGTTTTTCCTCGAACATATGCCCACGGACGTGATCCATTCGAGTCTGATGGAGTCTGCGATGCGGCCGGAACTGGAATCCCCCGAACATCAAGCCCTGGTCCGGGAAGGCGTAAAACGTTCCCTGGATACCCGCTATCTGCTCATGGAGGGCTTGGAACGCATTACCTTCTAAGGCCGTTTCCTTGACAAACTATTGACAACTTTCCCCCATGTGACATATAGTAAACACTCTTTTTGGAGAATTACCATGAAACAGGAAAAATCAGAGGGACGGACGATCACCGAGGTGGTCAAGGACCTCGAAGCGCAGCAAAAGAAGAACAAGGTGGTCAATCCCGTCCTTCAGCAGGTGCTGGAACAGGTCGCGGCCGTCCAGACGCGGATGAGCCGGGTCAAGCACAAGATCGCGGTCATGAGCGGGAAGGGCGGCGTCGGGAAAAGTTCGGTGACGGTCAATCTCGCCCACAGCTTTGCGGCGCGCGGTTACAAAGTCGGCATCCTGGATGTGGACTTGAGCGGGCCGTGCATCCCGAAGATGATGGGCGTTCGCGACCGGGCGCTCAAGATCACGGCCGAGGGGGCCCAGCCGGCCATCGGCGTCAACGGGATCAAGGTCGCCTCGATGGAGCTGATGCTTCCCGATGAAGGCAGCCCCGTCATGTGGAAAGGACTGTGGGAAGATTCCGCCGTCTGGCGCGGCACGGTCGAAATGAGCGTCATCCGCGAGTTCATCAGCGATGTCAACTGGGGCCCGCTGGATCTCCTGTTGATCGACATGCCGCCGGCCTCCTCCGACAAGCCGCCAATCATCTCCCAGATGATCCCGGACCTGGACGGCGCCGTGATCGTGACGATCCCGTCCGAAATCTCGCAATTCATCGTTAAAAAATCGGTCGTCTTCTTAAGTCGCGAACTCAAGATTCCGATCATCGGACTGATCGAGAACATGAGCGGGGCGATCTGCCCGCATTGCGGAGAGGCGTTGGAACTTTTTGAAGACGCGTCCCACGGGGAAAGCCCGCTTCAGAAAATGGGCCTCCCGCTTTTGGGCCGTGTGCCGTTCGACCGACGGATCGCGAGCTGTGCGGACCAGGGCCGGTCGTTCGTGGATGAGCATCCGCTCACACCGGCCGCGCAGGCCTTCCGGATTATCACCGACTCGCTGCAACAACATATCGAATCAAGGAGACCGTCATGAAATTTTTATGCATCAAATGCAACAACTTCATGGATTACGAATCAAAGGAACAGGTGGACACGCTCCGCCTCGGCATCACCTTCGCCTGCGTCCAATGCGGGTATAAAGTCGCGATGGTCACGAATCCGGGCGAGACCCAACTGGTCAGCGGACTGGGCGTCAAGATCGGCGGACGGACCGTTCCGGCCGAGCCGATGGAATTTACCCGCGGGGCGATCAAGCCGGAAGGCCAGCCCGCCGC
>JACQFA010000019.1 GCA_016200255.1 Nitrospirota bacterium
GACTACAACCGATTCCGGCCGCACAGCTCGTTGGACGATCTGACCCCGGAAGAATTTGCCAACCGGAGTGCGGCCATGCTACAAACCCAAACATCGGGCTGACTCAACTTCACCCTGGCCCAAAGAATGGGGGAAGGTCAGGACAACTCAACCACGTCCATAAACGGCCGCCAGAGCTGCTTGCGCGGATCGTCTTCTCGATTCTTGTTTAAGAGACTGAAACCTTGACATGGAGGTCCCCCGATGACGACGTCGGCCCTCGGGATCTTATGTTCCTGTCTTTCCAATATATCGACGATGTCTCCGACGACACAATGCCCGCCGAAGTTGGCGTTGTACGTGCGGGCGGCATAGCTGTTGAAGTCGTTTGCCCAGACAGGTTCAAACTGATGGCCGCAGAAGCGGGTAAACCCCAAAGTCATGCCGCCTGCTCCGGCGAATAAATCTATGAGGCGAGGACGAAAGGATGTTTCGGTTAAGGTACCGTCGAGGCGGGATTTGTATATGGTTTCTTCGTCCGCTGCAAGAGGAATATCGGTGCGCTTCTTTCGCTTCCCGTTCCCCGTGTATATTTTTTCCATCTCTCGGCAAGACCCCAAGAAGCTGCTGAGCACAATATACTAAAATTCAAGCCCGATTACAACAAAACAGAAATTGGTACCGCCCGAATAAATTCTGGCATCCAGAAAATTAAAATTCCTTATCTTAATGCTTGGTGCAAAGAAACATCGCAGCATCTATCAACTCCTTTAGAAACATTTGAAAGCGATATTCTGGCGGATGTAAGCGGGCCTGAGAACGTAAATATCCGATTGGAGTTCGTTCGCGCGGAGCAAGAGGGGTTGAGCCAAGGACCGTGGACTCAAATTGCGAACGCGCATAACCGCTTGAATGGACCACTGCATTCCTCAAGATTGAGACCTTCATGATTTGTTGTTCAAGTTGGTCCGACATGGATGTAAATGGTCTCCCCTTGCAAAAATAGATTCGGGCTCGCTCCTTCGTCTTGCCGTATGGCAACCAATCGACGAATGGTCTTCCATTTAGGACGCAATCTCGTGCAACGTCACGTGACTGAAATGGGACACGGGAGCGCGCATAGCGATGACGTAGATTGCCTAAAAGAAGACCAAAGAAAAGCTCCTCAAGAAACGCTTCAAAGGCAGTGACAGCATTTGTAAAGAGCCCAGAGTAGATTGTTTCAATATCGCGGCGGGAAACTTCCTTACGAATAAGCAGGGTTTCGACTTTTACGCGGGTCCGTTCGATGGTAACGAAACGTCGGGCCAGCGTGTTTGCTAAAAGAACACAATTTTTAGGCAAGTTTACACTCTTTCAACAAAAAGTCGAACTGGATTTTGCGTGATTGTGCGTGTGTTGTTCGTCGAGCAATGGCCTCTAGTACCTTCTCCGGTACTCGACCCTTCTCAATCTTCTCTCCCGCTGCCCTGATGTCAGTAAATAGCTTTTTGGGTAAGGGTTTATCCGTCTTTTTTTTCAATGAAGACATAATGCCAAACATAGCGTGATAGACCACCGCAAAAAGTGGATAAATCAACGCTTTCTTATGATACGGAAGCACGGGCATGTCAGCACCAAGACCATCATCAATGGCCTCCATGACCGTCTGAAAGCGTCGTTCCGAAGCCTTGCGTTCAGGATAAGTCTCGTCCTTTTGCTTATAAATATTATCGATTGCCTTCTGTGATTTACCCATTAACCCATTCAGAATTAGCAGTGTGAACTCGCTAGTCAGTTCAACTTCTTGCATCCGCGCTATTTCGTTTTCAGATAAAACGCCCCACTTCCTCCACTGAGCAAGGAATTGATAGGCCAAGTGGTACATGGATGTTTTGAACTTACCAAACCAAGCCGCGTTCCTAAGTTCCTGGTCATTGAGCTTAATCCCTGTAGCGTTCATGCGCGCGAAAATTTCAAGCACTTCTCGGTCATCCACATCTGATGGTAAGACGTGAACGCTGAACTGGTAATCGAGAATTCTCTGTTGGAGGTCTTTGCGAAGTTGCTCAAACCTTTTTTCGGCCAACTCTTCGTTATGGGTTTCCTTCACCATGAAAGCGTCTCGCCCTTCGTTGAAATTCTTAAGCGCCTTTGGACTGATGTAAGAGATTAGGGTTCGCAGCCGCTGTTGACCATCGACGACCTCTCTCTTTGGTTCTAAAGTGGAGAGATCACTCTTTCGTTCGCGCAGAAAGATAATAGGGATCGGGAGGCCCCGAACAACGGTGTCAATGAGATATGACTTGGCAGCGGCCGGCCAAATCGGGCGGCGCTGAAAACTGGGACTAAGCTCAAGTGTTCCGGACTTCTGCCATGAAATAAAATCGCTCACCCTATATTGAGTTCGCATCATGTTTATTGTGTTCATCATATCCTCCATTTATATTTTGGTGTCACACGATGCTCGGGGCAGGTTTTTACTTTTGTATTAAGTATTTTCTCCCTCCGTTGGTTGGGCCCGTTAGTCTTTGGTGCTGACAGGAACGGCCCGCGCCGGAGGAATGATGCAGGGGATTATACCGTTTTATGAAGGAAAAGGCAAAAGTTAAAGGGAAAAAGGAAAAGGGTGAAGGACGGAAGGCGTGAGGAGTAAGGGGTGAGGAGTTTAGGCAGTCGCCTTTTCGAGGAGCACTTCCTTGAGACTGGACGCTGTCTGAAAATCCTTCACTCTCACGTAGACAACCGGCTGTTCTTGCTCTCGATGCTTCAGGGCAAGTTTTTCACTCCATCGGTTGAATCCCGCTTCTCCAACCATCTGGAACACGATCAAAGCATTCCTGGGGATCTTCTTTTCGACCGAAGAATGCTCCATTAAATAACGATCAAATTCCGAGGCGAGCAGGGCCGTCATTTTCTTGTAACTTTCCATCGAGTTCACCTCTTCCTTTTGTAATACCCTGAAACGTATTTCTGCCAGTTGTTCTTAATATCCCAATCGGCTAGGATAAGTGCTTTCTCAAAATCGAGATGCAGTTTGGTCTTCTTCTTTCCGCCGCCTCGCCAGTACTGATCGATATGAGAATATCCATGGGCACAATCGTATCGTATCACAACCTCCCATTCACTGCCTATTAAAACTTCAAGCTGGACACTGAAACGAACAACCTTTTTGCCGCGCCGTTCATGGAGATGACGCTTCCTAACGCCATCAGCAAACAAGGTCACGTATTCGACGCGTCTCAATGGCAAAGAAGATACTTTCTATGGATTACAATTCAGGAAAGCGGAAAATCCGCCCGCGGTTCCTACATATATATAATCGACGCAGATCGAATATATTCGTCGCCGCGGCGAGGCTAAATCAGTCCAACCTTGCTGCCGTCCTGGCCTCGTTTTGTTTTCCAGTAGGCCAGCTTGTTCAGCGCGTTCAAGTAGGCCTTGGCCGAGGCGACGATGATGTCGGTGTCGGCGCCGTAGCCCGTCACGTTCTTCCCATCCTCTTCAAGTCGCACCGTTACTTCGCCCAGCGCGTCCGTCCCGCCCGTGATGGCCGCTACGACGTAGGAAAGCAGACGGCTCTTCGTCTGTGCGATGGCCGCGATCGTTTTATAGGCCGCGTCCACCGGGCCGTCGCCTTTTCCGACATTCTGGATCGACTGTCCATGCACCGACAGCTCAACCGTGGCGGTGGGGATCACGTCGCTTCCGCTTTCGACATGGATTTTCCGTAGGAGATAAACCTCCGGGATCTTGGACAACTCTTCGTTTACGATCGTCTCGATGTCCTCCTCGAAAATCTCCTTTTTCTGATCGGCGAGATGCTTCATCCGCTCGAAGGCCGCGTTCAACTCCTCCTCGGTCAACCGGTAGCCTATCTCTTCCAGCCGGTTCTTGAAGGCATGGCGCCCGGAATGTTTGCCGAGGACCAGGTTGCTCTGGACGAGACCGACCGAAGCCGGCGTCATGATCTCGTAGGTCATCTTTTCTTTGAGCAGCCCGTCCTGATGGATTCCCGATTCATGCGCAAAGGCGTTGGCCCCCACAACGGACTTATTCGGCTGAACCATCATCCCGGTGATCTTGCTCACCAGCCGGCTCGCCTTTGTGATCTCCTCGGTGCGAACCTGCGTGTCGGCCTCAAAGAGACGCCGGCGCGTCCTCAGGGTCATCACGACTTCTTCCAGAGAGGCGTTCCCGGCGCGCTCGCCGATCCCGTTGATCGTGCATTCCACCTGGCCGGCGCCTTCCGAGACGGCCGCGAGCGAATTGGCCGTGGACAAGCCCAGGTCGTTGTGGCAATGGACCGAGATGACGGCCTTGTTGATGTTGGGGACGCGTTCGCGTATCGTCCGGATCAACGATGCGAACTCGTGCGGGATGGCGTAGCCGACCGTATCGGCGATATTGACCGTACGGGCCCCGGCCGCGATGACGGCCTCCAGAACCTCGCAGAGATAGGTCTCGTCCGAACGGGTGGCGTCCATCGGCGAGAACTCGACATCCTCGACGTAGCCCCGCGCGCGCTCGACCATCTCGACCGCGCGCCGTAGCGCCTGGTCGCGCGTCAGACGGAACTGATGCTTGAGGTGGATATCGGATGTGGATATGAATGTATGAATCCGCGGTTTGGACGCGCCCTTGAGCGCCTCCCAGGCGCGGTCCACGTCCTCCGGTTTGGCGCGGGCCAGGCTCGCGACGATGGGGCCTTCCACCTCATGCGCGATCCGTTTCACGGCCTCGAAATCGCCGGGGGAGCTGAAGGCGAATCCGGCCTCGATGATGTCCACGTTGAGCCGCGCGAGCTGCTTGGCGATGATCAGTTTTTCTTCCACGTTCATGCTCGCGCCGGGCGATTGTTCGCCGTCCCGCAGCGTGGTATCGAAGATCTGGATCATCCGTGTCATATCGTTCTCCTGGAGTCTGAAATAAAAAAGCCTTCGTCTCTACCGCACCGGATCGATTCGGCGCAACGCAGGGACGAAGGCTTGCTTCGTGGTACCACCCCGATTTAGTTTTCGGCTGAAGAAAAAACTTGGCAGCCGAAGAACCCTCAATTCGGCCCTTCACGCGGGCGAGGCGGCACCGATTACATTTCGTTCACCGGCGCGGCTCCGAGGCGAGTTCGGTCTCTAGACCTACTACTCCTCTTCACAGCCATTACTGAAAAACATTATGTCAGGAAGCGGCCCGGCCTGTCAAGAGTCGTGGTGCTGACTCGCGGGCGGAGCCGGGGAAGGGCCGTGAGTCGGCACCGGTTGCTTGAATATTTTACGGGCCAACGCGGTCACCGGTCGTTCCACCACGCCGGACAATGCATAGCCGGCAAACAGGACGAACAATAGAATTTGCGGCGCGGCCGCCAGGATGATCAAGACCAGTACGGCCGAGACCAGCATATGAAAGGGCTTGCGGCCCCGCAGATGAAAATCCTTGAAGCTGCGATAATGAAACGTGCTGACCATCAGAAAGGCCAGTGCGTAGATCAATCCCAGGATCAACAGCGGTTTGATTTCGGCTCCCATCCGAAGGATATGATGATCCAGCACCACCAGGGAAGCGATCACGCCGGCCGCGGCCGGGATCGGGAGTCCCACGAAATGCTTGCTCTCGATCGTTCCGACCTGGACATTAAAACGCGCCAGCCGCAGCGTTCCGCAGGCCAGGAAGAGAAAGGCCGCGACCCAACCGATGCGGCCATAGCTGCTCAAGGCCCAGGAATAGATCAAAAGCCCGGGGGCCACGCCGAAGGAGACCGCATCGGCCAGTGAATCGTATTCCACGCCGAACCGGCTGGTCGTCTTGGTCAGACGGGCCGATTTGCCGTCCAGCACATCGAAGGCCATCGCCACCAGGATCGCGATGGCAGCATGCAGGTAGTCGGCGTTAAAGACCGAGACGATGGCGTAAAAACCGCTGAAGAGGTTTCCGGTCGTCAATAGATTTGGAATCAAATAGATGCCGCGTCGATAATCTTTCATTTGAATGCTCCTATAATGCTGGAACCGCCTTTTACTTTTTGACCCAACTGAACTTTAATCTCCGTTCCGAGAGGAAGAAACAGATCGGTCCGGGACCCGAACCGGATCATTCCAAACCGGACCCCCCGTTCAACCGCATCGCCCTCTTTGACCCAGCAGAGGATCCGCCGCGCCACCAGTCCCGCGACCTGGACGAAAACCAGTTTCGCGCCGGAGGCCGTTTCGAGCAGCAGCGCATTCTGCTCATTCTCGGTCGAGGCCAGATCCTTGTTCGCGGCCAAAAACGTTCCGGGCTGATAATGGATTCCCCGAATCCGGCCCGAGCAGGGGATCCGATTCACATGAACGTCAAACAGGTTCAGGAAAATGCTGACCTTGATCGCGCGGTCTTTGAGAAACCGCTCCTCCTTGGCCTCGGCCAGTCCGATTATTTTACCGTCGGCGGGAGAAACGATCAAGCCTTCACCGGCGGGAATGATTCGATCGGGGTCTCTGAAAAACCAGAAGGTCTGAAGGGCCAGCGCGCCCAGCGCGACCGTCAGCCAGACGACCTTCAGAAGCGCGACGCCCACGGTCAGCAGAGTCACGCCGATCAAAAACGGCAACCGTTCGCGAACTACCCGTGACGGTTCATTGGCCACGATGCGGTGAGAGCCTCGCGTTAATTTTTATCCTTGTCCACCAGGCGGTCTTTTTTCAACCAGGGCATCATCGCACGCAGCTTGCCCCCCACCTCTTCGATCGGATGGGTCTCGCCTTTCTTCAGCAGCGCGTTGAAGACCGGCCGCCCCGCCTTGTTTTCCAGTATCCATTCCTTGGCGAACCGACCGCTCTGGATTTCGTTCAGTATCCGCTTCATTTCCCGGCGTGTTTCATCCGTGATGATCCGCGGCCCCCGGGTCACGTCGCCGAATTTGGCTGTGTTGCTGATGGAATAGCGCATGTTCGAGATGCCGCCCTCATAGATCAGGTCCACGATCAGTTTGACCTCGTGGAGACATTCAAAATAGGCCATCTCGGGAGCATAGCCGGCTTCGGTCAGAGTCTCGTAGCCGGCCTGGATCAACGAGGTCAGGCCGCCGCACAGCACCGCCTGCTCGCCGAACAGATCGGTTTCACACTCTTCGCGGAAATTCGTTTCGATCACGCCCGCCCGCGCGCCCCCGATCGCCTTGGCGTAGGCCAGGCCGATCTTGCGGGTGTCTTTGGAGGGATC
Source organism: Nitrospirota bacterium (assembly GCA_016200255.1). Taxonomy (GTDB): domain Bacteria; phylum Nitrospirota; class Nitrospiria; order JACQBZ01; family JACQBZ01; genus JACQFA01. The sequence continues at coordinate 7,156 of JACQFA010000019.1, forward strand.
TTGATGGATCGCCAATAGCATCGGCACGCCGCTGCCTTTGCTGTATTCAGACCGCACCAAGTGGCCCGGACCCTTGGGCGCGACCATGAATACGTTGAGATCCGGCCGCGGCACCACCTGTCCGAAATGGATATTGAAACCGTGTGCAAACGCCAGGTAACCGCCCTTGCGCATGTTCGCCGCGAGATCATTTTTATATAAATCCGCCTGAAGCTCGTCGGGCGTGAGGATCATGACGACATCCGACAATTTCGCGGCCTGGGCGGGAGAGACCACTTTGAATCCGGCCCGCTCTGCCTTGTTCCAGGAGGCGCCTTCCCGCAGCCCGAGTATGACCTGGACCCCGCTGTCTTTCAGGTTATTGGCATGGGCATGGCCCTGGCTTCCGTAGCCGATGATGGCGACGGTTTTGCCTTTGAGCTGTTTCAAGTCGGCGTCTTTATCGTAATAAATTTTCATGATCTAATTCCTCGCGTGGTCTTTATTTCAGTTCCAGCCGCTTTTTATCCGGGCCCTTCTCCTGAACCGCGGTCTTGATCTCTTCCCGTCCGATCGCAATCCGGCCGGTCCGAACCAGATCCTTGATCCCCAAGGGCTTCAACAGATTGATGATCGCCTCGATCTTGTTGGTGTCGCCCGTAATCTCGATGGTGTAAGTGGTGGGCGTGGAATCGATGACGCGAGCCCGAAAGATATCCGTGATCCGCAGAGCCTCGGCGCGGTCCTCCCCCTTGGCGCTGATCTTGATCAAAACCGTTTCCCGGGCCACAAATGCGCCCTCGGTGAGATCGGTGACTTTGATCACGTCAATGAGCTTGTTCAACTGCTTGATGATCTGTTCCACGATCCGGTCGTCTCCCCGGGTTACCAGGGTCATCATGGATACCGTCGGGTCCATCGTGGGCCCGACCGACAGGCTGTCGATATTAAAACCCCGACCGCTGAAAAGTCCGGCCACGCGGGAAAGAGCCCCGAATTTGTTTTCGACCATGACCGAAATGATGTGTTCCATAGGTTTAAATCTCAAATCTCAAATTTGAAATGTTCCTAACGCCGATCAGGCCGTCAGGACCCCTTCCTTTTCACCGTTGCCGGCTTTTTTCACCCCGGCCGTTTCTTTTTCTTTCTTCTGAAGTTCCGGAGGATTTTCCAGAATCATTTCATTATTCGCCCCACCGGCCGGGATCATGGGATAACAGTTCTCTTGCGGGTCCACCTGGAAATCGATCAAGACCGGCTTATCGATTTTTAAGGCCTCTTGAATGACGCCGTCAACCTCATCCGGTTTCGTCGCGCGAAGGCCGATCGCCCCGTAGGCATCCGCCAGTTTCACGTAATCCGGGCAGTTGCTCAGAATGCTGGCCGAGTAACGGCTGTTGTAGAACAGGTCCTGCCATTGACGAACCATGCCGTGATGGCCGTTGTTCACGATCGCTATTTTAACCGGCAAATGATAGTCCATTGCGGTCGCCAGCTCCTGCAAATTCATCTGAAAACTTCCATCGCCGACAATCGCCAGGACCAGCCGGCCGGGAAAGGCCCGCTGCGCCCCAAGCGCGGCCGGAAAGCCGAATCCCATAGTGCCCAAACCACCGGAGGTCAGCCAAGTCCGCGGGTGATCCAGCTTGAAATGCTGGGCCGCCCACATCTGGTGCTGACCGACATCGGTCGCCACGATGGGGCTTTGGTCCCTGGTGAGCTGGTACAGCCGGTCGATCAGATATTGGGGTTTGATCTTCTGATTCTTGTCCTGCTTGTACGTCAACGGGTGTTTCTTCTGCCACTCGTCGATCTGATTCCACCAGGGTTTGAGTTCTTCCTTGCGCCGGCCGTCCACGGAGGTCCGGAGATGCTGGTTGAGTTCCCGAAGAACGCATTTTACGTCGCCCACGATGGGGATGTCCACATTCATGATTTTTTGGATCGAGGTCGGATCGATATCGATATGGATGATCTTCGCATGGGGTGCGAATTCGGACACCTTGCCCGTCACGCGGTCGTCAAACCGTGATCCAATGGCCATAATGAGGTCCGAGTGATGGATCGCCATGTTGGAGGCATAGCTGCCGTGCATACCGAGCATACCCAGCGAGAGGGGATGGGTGGCCGGGAAACTTCCCAGCGCCATGAGCGTCATGTCGACCGGGATCTGGGTCAGCTCGGCAAGCTCCTTCAGCTCTTCAAAGGCGTTGGAGAAGACCGTGCCTCCGCCGACATAAAAAATCGGCCGGCGGGCTTTTAAGATGGCATCGGCCGCCTGCTTGATCTGCCATTTATGGCCCTCGTACGTCGGATTATAGCCGCGGATATAAACTTTTTCAGGATAATTAAAGTCGGCCTGGTTCATCGAGACATCTTTTGGGATATCCACCAGGACCGGTCCCGGGCGGCCCGTGGTCGCGATGTAGAAGGCCTCTTTAATCGTCTGGGCGAGATCGTTCACATCTTTGACCAGGTAATTGTACTTTGTGCAGGGACGGCTGATCCCGACGTTGTCCGCTTCCTGAAAGGCGTCATTACCGATCAGACTGGTCGAGACCTGTCCGGTAAAGACCACCAGGGGCACCGAATCCATATAAGCGTCCGCCAGGCCGGTCACGGTGTTTGTCATGCCCGGTCCGGATGTCACAAGCACCACGCCGGGCTTGCCGGTCGCTTTTGCATAGCCCTCTGCCATATGCATCGCACCCTGCTCGTGTCGGGTCAGGACCAAGGCGGGATCTTTGTAGTCGTAAAGCACATCGAATATTTTCAGGACGACCCCGCCGGGCAGCCCGAAAATAACCTTAACCCCTTCTTTCTTTAAAGACTCGACAAAGATCTGAGCGCCGTTCATTGTCATACACCTCTCCCCGGGTCTCTAAACCGCATGCAGCATAATTCTATGCTATCGGAAACTTTGGGAAAACGAGACTTTCAGTCTATCACAGGGAGGTTGATATAGTCAACAGCAATATCTATAAAAAGGAAATTCGGGAATTGAAGAGGAACGATTAGGGCGCAGGGCGTGTTTCGAAGCGGTCGCCCTTGAAAATAACTTCCGTACTTTGGATCACTTTCGCGGTTGAGGTGGAGTCCTGAGCCAAAATGACCTGTAGCTCGCCGATGATGCGTTGCGGGAGCTGAACCCCTTTTCCCGGCGAGAAAAATCCGGTCTTTTCGCCATCACGAACGATGGTGAAGCGATCTCCCGACCGTACACCGTCCTGAAGACCTCGATCCAAATAGACCACATCAAACTGCGACTGCGAAACCCGATTTTCTTTGACCTCTACAATGAAGCCCTGGAGTGGATTGTTGGATGATGCGGCCGGAGCGGCCAGATCGGAAGCCGCGTCCTGGTCTTGGGCCGGCATCAGAGAATCACCTTTTTGGATGGAGTCGTAAGAGGTCAGTACCATTGCGGATACGGTTTTTTCATTGGGATTCGCACCGATGACTTCCGCAAGTCCTAAAATTCGTATAAGATCCCCGAAATATTTCCCGGTTTTTGGGTGATAAACTTTTCGTACGATCCGATAGAGGGTATATCGGTCGCCCACGTGAGGCTGGGGTCCGTTTTGGGGAAGGAGATAGGCCGTTTCATGCTGGCCGATCAGTTCGCGGCCATCCCGGGCTCCCACAACGATGCCTGCGGCCCGCTGGCCGGTTAAAATATAGCCGCTTGCGGCAAAGAAGGCTTGGTCCGATGGTTTGACCGTCGGGGCTGTGGCGGCCTCTTCTTGATGAATTTCAGTCTCGACGGCCTTTTCGACCTCCATCGGCGCCTGTTTTTCAACCACTTGGGGTCGTGGCGTTGGCATGGGTTGCGCGGTTTCGACCAGAGCCGCCTGTTGGGAAGCTTCGTTTCCGGGGAGTTCGATGATGTTTCCGGGATAGATCAAGTCCGGGTTCAGAATATGCTGGTTATTTTTCCAGAGCTTTGGCCAGAGAAAGGAGTCTCGCAAATACGCGTTGGAGATACCCCAAAGAGTGTCGCCTGTTTTCACGGTATATTTTCTTGTGCCGGTCGGAGCTTCCGGGGTGGGTACGGCGAGCGTCCCGGGAGCGGAAGGAGGGGCTTCGTCCAGAGGAGCCAGGATCTCTTGGGACGGTGTCGGCGTTTCTTCAGCGGGGCGTTCATCGGACGGGGAGGACGGGGCTTCCGCGGAGGAAGAAGGCTCTTGACCCCATCCGTTCGGATCAGTCCATGGAACGATCCACAGGATAGACCCTAAAAAAAAGGCCAGGATGCTCAGCCATCGCCGACCGTCGTTCATCATGCAGAACGCATCTCCCGATTCGGTTTAATACCGGCCTGCTCTTCTAACCAAAGCACGGTTCATAAGATACCATATTATCTGGAAAAGTCAAGGGGAAAGTTGGCGGAGCCGGCTTGACTCGCTTCGTCGAATCCATTATATTGTTCTTTGTTTTACTTAACATCGTGAGGGGTCTTTTTTTGGTGATCTTCTGCAGCGCGCGCCGTCTTCTTCGAACCCGGCCTGATCGATTGTGCGCGAACGTCGGACTATTTCTTCTCGGTTTTTTTCTTTTCGGCTGCAATGGGGAGAGCAATTTCGTCACGGCGATCGCGATCAATCCCGAGCATTCCAGCATTTTGTTTATCGCCACAAACGATTCGATCTACAAAACCCACGACGATGGGGCCACCTGGATTCCCGTGACCGAGGGCCTCGGCCACGCTCGGATCGTGTCCCTGGCCGTTCATCCGTTCAACACCTCAACGATTTTTGCCGGGACGCTTGGGGATGCCGTCTACCGAAGCGTCGATGGCGGGAATCGATGGTCGATCGTCAATGCGGGCATGAAAGAACATGTGACATATGTCAACACCTTCGTGTTCCATCCCAACAACCCCGAGACCGTCTTGGCCGGGACCACGGTCGGTTTATTTAAGACAGTTAACGACGGAATGATGTGGGATGAGATGTCCAGTAAAGGAATGGATAGCGTCTATGTTGTGTCGGCCGCCTTGGATCCTGCCGATACGAATATTTTATATGCCGGGACAAGCGGCGGGGTTTACAAAAGCATTAACGGAGGCATGGCCTGGCGTGAGGCGAACAACGGCATGATTCACGTAGCACCGGGAACGGCCCTTTCTTTAGGGGTCAACTCATTGGCGATGGATCCTTCAAAAACGACGACACTTTATGCGGGAACGACCCGAGGAGTCTTCAAAACGACCGATGGCGCCGTGAGCTGGACGAAGCTTCAGGAAGGAATCGGCGAACGATTTGTAGCGACCGTTCTGATTCACCCTACGGTAAACATGACACTCTTTGCCGGAACCCAGAACGGGGTTTATAAAACAAACGACGGAGGAGAACATTGGACGGGGCTCAACAACGGGCTATCCAATCTCAGCATCCGGTCGCTGGCGATGAATCCGAAGGATCCAGGCGTTCTCTATGCGGGGACACAAGGAGGGCTTTTTAAGACCACCGATGGCGGCGCCCACTGGACCGCTTTAACATTTCGACCGAAAAAATGAGCTAAATCGGCTTTGGGACTTTCCCTATTTACAATTCACCAAGTTCTCGCGACGATGATAAATCGTGAGTGGTAAATAGGAGAAATTTCCCTGGCGGGAAATTCTGGTGCCGAAGGGGGGATTTGAACCCCCACGGGGTCACCCCCACTACGCCCTGAACGTAGCGTGTCTACCGTTCCACCACTTCGGCACGTAATAATCAAGACGGGATTGTAAGCGGACAATATAAAAGGCACAGGCTTCGCATCCTAACAGAGAATGGGAAGGGTGTCAATCGGCGGCATACTATCGGTCTGGGGTGTCAAAATTAGGCGGTTTGTGATATATTATGGTGCGATGCGGGCTTTAAAAACGAGCAAATTCCTCTTTAAAACCTTATTCATATTCCCCGCCACATTATTTTTCCTCCTGTTCGGATGGCAGAGCGCTCCAACCGCGTCTGCAGACCCGGATCAGCAGAACACTTCTTTCAATCGCACGATTTTGACCGATGATCATCATGTCTACATCGTCCAATCAGGCGATTCCTTTTGGAGCATTTTCATTTCCTTAAACCGGGCGATGGTTCAATGGCCGGAGTTTCTTGAGGCCAACCGGCATTTTACGAATCCCGATCGGATCTTCCCCGGTGATGAGGTCGTGATTCCCGATGGTTGGGTCAAAACGGCGGGCGGGCGGGGCGGACGGCCCGAAGTTGCCTCTGCGCGAGAAACAATCGCTGTGCCGGATCCGAATTTGACGACCGCGGTCCGTTCTCCCGCTGCGACCGATCTTCCACCGGACGCTCTCTCGCTTCCAGCCGCCGAAGTCCAACCTCCCTTGTCTGCGCCGTCTCCGGAGCCTGTCGGCATAGATTCCAAACCATTCATGGAATCCTGGATGAACTATGTTCTCTCGATCGTCTTGGTGGTTCTCGCAATTGTTTTGTCGAAAAAGCGCATTCGTTTTTCTCAGACGAAGTGGGCCATCGTCGCGCTCAGTCTCTTTTTGGGACTGCGCTACCTCTACTGGCGGGGGGCTTACACTTTTAATACGGAGGATGCCTGGAGCACGAGCATCAGCCTGATCCTCTATCTGGCCGAGATCTACGGTTTCCTTTCCGTGCTTCTGTTTTACGTTCAAGTTGCCCAGCCCACCGACCGGGCCGCGAGTCCGCCGAATGAGGCGGCGCTGCCGATGGTGGATGTCTTTGTCACCACGTACAATGAGTCCCCTGACCTTCTGTACAGAACACTGGTCGGCTGTGCGGCCATGGACTATCCCGCCGGCTGTAGAACGATCTATGTCCTTGATGACGGGCAGCGTGAAGAAGTCAAACGGCTTGCAGAGCGGCTGGGCTGTCATTACCTTGCCCGCGCGACCCACGAGCATGCCAAGGCCGGAAATCTCAACCACGCATTGACGCAGTCTTCCGGCGAGTTCGTGATGGTGTTGGATTGTGATCATATTCCCGTCCGGACGTTTCTCAAAGAGACGATCGGTTTCTTCAAGGAGCCGGACGTCGCCTTCGTCCAGACCCCACATTACTTCTATAATCCGGACACCTTCCAGCGGAATCTACGACTGGAGCGCGAGATTGTCAATGAACAGGACCTCTTTTTTTATGTTATCGAGCCGGGCCGGGACGGCTCCAACTCGAGCTTCTTCGCCGGTAGCGGGGGGATATTCCGCCGCTCGGCCCTCCAGTCAATCGGCGGATTTCAGGTACTGACTCTGACGGAAGACCTTCATACCAGCATGGTCCTCCACGCCAAAGGACATCGGTCGGTCTATTTGAACAAGATTCTGGCCGCCGGGCTTTCCCCCGAGAGCTACCGCAGCTATCTCAAACAACGGCAGCGCTGGACCCGCGGAGGCATTCAGGTCTTCCTTCTGGATAATCCCCTCTGGAAGTCGGGCTTGACCTTCATGCAGCGGATCAATTATTTCGGCTCGATTTTTTACTTTTTCCACGGCTGGCCCCGTCTGGTCTATCTGTCCGCGCCGCTCGCATTCCTTCTCTTCCAATACGCGCCCATGATTACTTCCCCACCGGTGCTTTTAAATTATTTTCTGCCTTACTATATCACGTCGCTTATGGCTTTCAATCTGATCAGTCGGGGTTTCCGCAACCCGTTCTGGTCCGATGTTTATGAGACCGTCATGTGTTTTTTCATCAGCTGGACCACCATCGAAACCATCTTTATTCCGAAGAAGATCAAATTCCATGTGACTCCCAAAGGGGAGCGATTTGAGAAGTCGAGTCTGGACTGGTCTTATGTCATGCCTCATATTCTTCTCGGAACGGCTCTCGTGATCGGGCTGGGATTCGGGGGGTATCGGTTATGGGAGCATGGTTTAAATTTTAATGCGACTCTGTTGAGCGCCGTCTGGACGGTCTATAATCTGGTGATCCTTGTGGCGGCGATTGTCGTGGCCCGCGAACGGCCTCAGAAACGGTCGTCGCCTCGCCTGTTCCGGCAGATTGTCTGCGAGTTGAGTTTCGGCGGCCGGACGCTTTCTGGAAAGACGGCCGACTTAAGCGAGACCGGCTTATCCATGACCTTGAGCCGCCCCGTTCTTCTCCCACCCATGGTCCAGGTGCGGTTAATCAGCGATTTCGGCGAGACGACCGAAATCAAGGGCGAGGTAATCCGAAATGATTCATCGCCGTCGGCCAAGACGGGCGGCGGGTCCGGGGTCGGGATCCGTTTCTTGAATGTCAACGATGCACAGCACCAAAGCCTCATCCGTCAGATGTACAGCTCCCCGACGAGCTGGGATCGAGTTCACCGACCCGTCTCCAGCTCCTGGCGTTCCTTCACAAACATCGCGACATCCTCGGTCCGGGCCTTTATTAAAGAAAAGGTCCTCCGGCGATTTTCGACCCGGATCCGAAAGCAGTGGGCGTGCGAACTGACGGCGGGACAGCGGGTTTTCAAGGGAGTCACGGAGAACATCAGCAACACCGGAATTTCGGTGCGCCTCGCGAGCGAGGAGATTCCGTCCAAAGAAGTGATCGTCCGGTTGTATCACGAAGGCCGGGAAATGTTCAGCGTTCGAGGGGAGATCGTCCGCCACACCCAGACCAAGAGTCAAGGCACGGTCTACGGCATCCGGTTTCTGGAACGAAAAGATCTGGAATTATCATCCCTTGTTTTAACGGAATAAATTGATGTTGGAGGATGAAGGAATGATACGAACCGCCAGTCTCTTCGGTCTGATCTTATCCATTGCGTTTTTCCTCGCAGCCCCTGCCTCGGCCATCGAGATCCAGGGCCTTCCGGGTTCGACGTGGGGCAATGCAAGCCACGACGTGGACAGCTTGGTGGGGACGGGCGCGATGGGCTATATCAATCAGGGGATTGACTGGACCACGCTTCCGGGAGCGATTACATTCAACACCTTTGCCGAGTTTCGGTACCGGTTCCGGAGCGAGAACAAGGAATTTTACAATGCCTACAGCGAGGCGGTGGGGCTGGAATTCAAGCGATCGCCGTTCCGGTTAGGGATGGACTATGTCTGGGAGCGGTTTCCGGCGGTGGGCGAGC
>JACQFA010000021.1 GCA_016200255.1 Nitrospirota bacterium
ATTCAGACAGTCTCTTATAGTTTCTCATTGCTGCGCACCACATCGACCCAGGCGGGTATGCCACTACCCGACCTAAACGGTTGAGGAGATCGCGTGCCCCGACTTTCGAAATCATCCTCGCCTTTTTCCTCGCATACCGTTCAAATTAACAGAATTATCGCCCCCGCCGGGGCAGCAGGAGCTGACCTGGGGAATGACAGAGGAGGAGACAGGAAAGTGAAGTTTCATTTTTCCAAACATTTGACCGAGGAAATTGAAAAGCGTAAACTCTCAAAAGGGCTGATCGAACGGGTCTTGCGGGCGCCGGAGCAGAAGACGCCTGAACTGGACAACATCACCTGTTTTTAGTCGCAGCTGGAGATGGGCGGAAAACGTTACCTCTTGCGGGTGATGGTGAACGAGACGGTGGAACCCCCCGTCGTGGTCACAGCGTATCGCACAACCAAAATCACAAAATACTGGAGGAAACCATGAAGGTAAAATACGACCAGGAAGTGGACGTGCTGACGATTGAACTCAGCAGCGCTCCCGTCGAGGAGAGCGACGAGGACAAGCCCGGTATCATCCTTGATTATGACAAGGACGGGAACATCGTCGGCATCGAAATCCTCAACGCATCGAAGCGCATGGAGAACCCCCGCTCACTTGAATATGCCGTGGCTTGAGAGGCGGACGTTCGCATGAACCGCCACCCCAATGGCATCGACCTATCACCCAACCCTATAAGCCGCCGCGACGAATATATCGATCCTGCATCATGATATGTTTGGGCGTATGGCATACGCCCAAACAAAATCAATCGGGCGCCATCACGAGGCCGACCGATGGAGAGCAAATCAGAATCCTTAACGTCACACGTTGCAACCTTAATCCGACGCAGGCGCACGGGAAACGGATCGTGGTCGGGGCGCATGTACAGACAGGAAGCAAGCGAAATGCAAGATGAGCCAAGAGCAGATTTGACGCCTTTTTATCACGCGGGCGAACGATGGAGAGCCGGACTTGACTTTTTGTCGGCCGGAGTCGAGAATGAAGCAGAATTCTATTCGAGGTGGAAATCATGGACATGAACGAGATGATCAAGAAATATCCCGGCGAATGGCTGTTGATCGAGTACGAGGAGTTGGATGAAGATCTGAACGTGAAGCAGGGGAAAGTCATCGCCCACTCGACGGATAAGGCCAAAATTTACCAACGGCTGATGGAGACGAAAGGGAAGAACGTTTCGGTTGAATTTGCCGGCCGGCTGCCCGTTGTGGCCGTGACGTTTTGATTCTGCAAAAGGAGGACGAGCATGACTAAACCGTTAATTTCAGTCAGCCCGCAAATCTGCGGGGGAGCACCGTGCATTGCCGGAACACGGATTATGGTTTCCACCATTTTAAGCCAGATCGCGGGTGGATATACCATCGAAAAGATTCTTCAAGGCTATTCTCAGCTCACGCGGGAACAGGTCGTGGCCGCGATCGAGTATGCAACGGCTCTCGTGCGCGATGAGGAGATTGAAGTTCTGAATGGCTGACGGTCTCCGCTTCCTGCTCGACGAGAACCAGCGTCTGGAGACGGCCGCCTTCCTGCGGAACCTGGGTTACGACGTGGAAACGGCCCAAGAGGCGGCTCTAAGCGCGGCTCCGGATTCCCGGATCGCAGCACACGCCAAAAAGACAGGCCGTGTCATAATAACCTTCAATTACGATTTCGCGGATATGACGCAAGTGTTCCCGCACGACGTGCCCGGTATCATTCGTCTCCGAGTGGAACCTCAAATTTTGACCCATGGGTTCGCCCTGATTGCACGTTGCCCCCGCAAAATCAACCAGGCGCCGTCACGCGGGCGGGCAATGGATAGCGATCAGAATCTTTAAAGTCACAAGTTGCAACCTTAATCCGACGCAGGCGCACGGGAAACGGATCGTGATCGCGGCGCATGTACAGATAGGAAGCAAGCGAAATACAAGATGAGCCAAGAGCAGATTTGACGCCTTTTTTATGAAACGGTCAAATGAAATTTGAAATCAAGAGACGAATATCGCATCCGCGTGGAGAAGTTATCGAAGTCCATACCGGCGGCAAAACGGTTTCGCTTCTATTGACCTTTCATGCAAAAGAGCGTATACAAAAATGGCGCTTGACGGAATCCAATGTGCTCAAGGCCCTGTTGGGCTCGGAGGAGGTTCTAAAGGGGCATCGAGACCGTTTTATAGCCCATCGGCGACAGGGCCGACATGTGGTTCGGGCCGTCTATGAATACGAGAACCGGATGGTCGTCGTGATCACCGTATATTTCCCTTTATCGAAACGTTATTTTGAAGGAGGTGGACAGTTTGAAGATCAAATACTCGCCTGATGCGGATGTGCTGACGATTGAACTTCGGGAAGGACGACCGGTCGATTCCCGGGACCTTGCGGAGGGAATCATCGTCCACCTATCGGCCAAGGGCGTTCCATTGGAGATCGAGATACTGGATGCTAAAAAAATTCTTCAGAAGAAAGACCTGGAGGTTTCGGTGGAAGGACTGTTCGCAGGTTCCTCCACAAAGTAAACAAACCGGTCCGACTTACTCCCCCTCTTGACCCATGCCCCCTCGCGCTTTCAGACAACGCCACAGTGCCCATAGTAGTCTTGTGCTTTTCAGGCATTTTGAGTATAATCCACCCATCCCTGCCTGCCGAATTTTTACTTGTCTTTGCGCCACTGCGCCGTCACGAGGCCGACCGATGGAGAACGAATCAGAATTCTTAAAGTCACAAGTTGTGACCTTAATCCGACGCAGGGGCACGGGAAACGGGTAGTGGTCGTGGCGTATGTACAGACAGGAAACAAGCGAAATACAAGATGAGTCAAGAACAGATTCGACTCCTTTTTAAATAGGAAAGTTCTTAATGTTAAAGTTAGTAGGTCTATTTATTATTTTAATTGCGCTATCAGCTACCGCGTGGTGGGTTTCCCGCAAAAAGGGTGCAGACACACCCATGATCATCGTCTGCGGTCTGGCAATACTTGCGGGTTTTTTACTTATCATTAATGAGAGGGCAGTCGAGATTACCATCGGAAAAGTGGGAACAATAAAAGCTGCGGCGCAACAAGCGCTAGTAGATGCTCAACAAATTGCTGAAATCAGAAAGAGAATTGAAGCGCAGGGAGCTACAGTGGATTTGGTTGCGAAAGAAGCGGCTGACGCCAAACGTCTGACAAAGGGGCTTTCAAGAGAAAATGAGTTCGCAGAGAAAAAATTGAAAGAACTATCTTCTGCCGTCAAGAACAGTTCCTCAGCTGTAGAGGAACTACAGGCTTACACTAAATTCAATAGCGCAGTGCTTGCAGCACAGTCTGATAACCGACCTGCTTTTGACCAGCTTGTCAAATGGGCAATGGATAAATCTAGCCAGTTCTCTGCAACTGCGGAGCAAGCTTGGGTAGCTGTTATGGACAGTCATGAGTCACTCTTCATGTCAAGTGGTTTTAAGGCACCTTGGAAGGAAGGCGTTGACCCCAGTAAGCTTTCTCTATCCGATCTAAAAACAAACTTCTTCTCTGCGCCACAATACGCACGTATGGCCATTCTCGAATATATTTGGCGCCGTCAAGATTTCCCGAAGAAAGAAAGGATGGCTTTTTTAGTCGAAGTGATGCGCAACGATACAAGTCTCCAAATCGTAGAATATGCTGCAAGATATTTTAAAGAGGAATCTAAAGATAATTTTAAGAATCTTTACATCGATGGCCACTTTAAATGGTGGGAGGATAACAAGAAAGGAATTGAATAACAAAAAAAGATGTGGGTCAAGTCTTGCGATCCCGCGTCGAAAGACAAACCGATCGCTGATGTCAGAAATCGCCTCATGCGTGTGCGAACGGACGAATAGAAGTGAAAATAGTTGATCGTAAGAACTGAGCATGACCGTGTGGAAGAAACAAGGGCGGGAATTTCGGGTTTAAAGGAAAACTTCGTCAGGCGGGCGGCGGATGTTGGAATGCAAGGGCTGACCCTGGCCTTTCGTTAATATGAGATAGAAATATGCATCGAGAAGTCGAGGAAATAAGAAGAAAGACATTGAATTCCCCGTGGCCGAAGTATCTTCGGGCTATTACGCTTTCTGGATTGCGCGGATGGATACGAATACTTAGCGCTGTCGTCTTAGGATTTTTTCTTCTTGAAGCATGCTCAATGACAAAAAGTGACCAGACAGAGAAGGAACTCGTTAATGTTAAACAAAAACTCACTGGAGTTGATCAAGAGATTTCTGGAGTGAAACAAGAAAATTCGGGAATGCAGGAACAGCTTAATGATATTGCAGGAAGAGTATTTGATCTGGAATTATCAAAAGACACCTACAAGACGATCACGATAGATCTATCATCAAAGGGTTATCTGCGGCTTGATACAACATCGGGATTCTTTATGATTTCCGTACGAGATGCCAAGCCATATTTAAATGGGTTTAAAGTTCGACTCTCGATTGGCAATCCGACAACGGTAACATATCTTGGGTTCGTTTTGAATACAAAATGGGGAAGATCTTTCGACTTCAAGGAAATGAAAACGGATCGATCAGCTTATAGCAACTGGCAAAAGTCATTACAGCATAAAGAAATTAAGTTTACTGACCAACTAAAACCTGCGACTTGGAATAATGTCGATCTGATTATTATTCCCGCTAAACAAGATGAACTCGGCCACTTTGAATTATCAATGGAGACGGATCAAATTAGCCTTTTTAAGGAAAAATAAAAAAAGACCAGCGTTCAGGTCATGAAATAAAACATATATAAGCCGTAGAAACCGCAAAATCAGGGCAGTGCTTGATGCGATTAATTAGACGATCACCTTTATTAATTTTTCTTTTCTGCCTCGGCTGTTCGGCCTTGCTGCTCCACTACTACGACCCGACGACTTACAAAAACCTCACCGACCTGAAACCCGAGGTCGCTGCTTTTTATGAATCGTTCATTGAAGAGGAGATCGATAAGAAGGCCATCGCGGCGGTTCGGCTGAAATTGGCTCAGGTGTTCGAGTATGAGAAAGGGAAGGGAGAAAACAATCGCGAAACGACGCGGCAGATCGAGCTGATCAAGAAAATGTTTGAGGCGCATGTTCAGGAACGACTGAAGAGTGGAAGATGGTCGGAGGCGAATTTTCAAAATAAAAAAGAAAACATCGAGGATGCGTTCGATATCGCCATCAGCACCGAACGTTTAAAAAACAAAAACGAGTGAGTGTAACGCCATGCCGGAAAAATGGGAAAGCTTTGTTGATCATCTTAAAGATACAAATGGCGTCCTGGCCAAGGGGGAACTGAAGACTTTAGTTTCACTGGCCAAGATCGACTCGGATGAATTTGTAAAAAAGCAAGGCGTGAAACTTGAACGCTATCTCAATCAACTGGCGCTCGGGGAAATTACCCCGGAAGAGTTCAAAGGGTATGTGGCAGATCTCCAGACGCTCACCGGAATCCAATCGTTGAAAATGCAGGTCGCCGCCAAGGCCAGCGCGCAGCGCTTGTGCAAGGGAATCGAGGACATAATCCTAAACGGCCTGATGCGGTTGTTACCAAGTTAATAAGGAGTAAACTCCGTCTATCAGACCCGCCATTCTCACCGATCGGTGGTAACGTCCTTGAAATTTTCGGGTAAAACTGCTACCTTCGATGCCTCATGTTTACCCTCATAAGGAGATCGCAATGAAAAAGGTCTTTACGGTTTTTTCCCTGTCGCTGGTTTATTTATCGGCCGTCGTCCTGTCCGGCTGCGGCCAGAGCAGCGCGCCGCCGCCCGCAGCGCCGGTGAACCCGACGCCGCAGTCGTTGCAACAACCATACGCGCCGCCGCAGCAGCCGCAGCAACTCTCGCTCTACATGGTGCCGCTGGATCAGGCCGGCTTCTCGATGGAGAAGATTCAGGCCGATAAGAAGAAGGTCGAGCTTGAGCCGAACAACGTCCCGGCGCTGATCGGTCTTGGCGATGCCAACTTCATGATCCAGCGGTTCGAAAAGTCTCAGGAATATTACGAGCGGGCCGTGAAGGCGGATCCGAAAAACATCAATGCCCGTTTGAGTCTCTCGAACACCTACATCTTCATGCAGAAACCGGATGAGGCGATCAAACAGCTCGATCAAATTCTGGCGGTCCAAAAAGATCATCCCGAATCCCTTTTCAACAAAGGGCTGATCCTTCTCCAATCCAAGCGCGACACGGCCGGCGCGAAACAGAGCTGGACGCAGCTCATCGGCGCCCATCCCGATCACCCGCTCGCGCAGGAAGTGAAGGCCGAACTGGGGCGGCTGTAGCCTTGCCGTTACTCCGCCTCGACGATGTTTCATTGGCCTACGGCCCCCGCCCTCTTCTCGATCATGTGAAACTCGATATCCGCCGGGGTGAACGGGTCTGTCTGGTGGGCCGCAACGGCGAGGGAAAGTCGTCACTGATGAATCTCCTCATCGGCGAGATCGCGCCCGATTCCGGCGCCGTCTGGATCCGTCCGGGCACGCGAGTCGCGCATCTGGCGCAGGAGGTCGCGAACGACAGCCCCGACACCGTCTTTGACATCGTGGCCGGCGGGCTGGCCGAGATGGGACGTCTTCTTTCGCAATACCATCACGCCGCCGCGGAGCTTGCGCATGACCACGCGCCCGCCGCGGTCACGCGGCTCTCGGAACTTCAGCATGAGCTGGATACGCGCCGCGGCTGGGCCGTGGAACAGCGGGTCGAAACGGTGTTGTCGCGTCTGGGGCTGGACGGCGAGACCCGCATGCAGTCTCTCTCGGGCGGCTGGCGCCGGCGGGCGCTCTTGGCCCGCGCGCTGGTCTGCGAGCCGGACCTTCTGCTGTTGGATGAACCGACGAACCATCTCGATATCGAGGCGATCACCTGGCTTGAGGATTTCATGGCCGGCTATCAAGGCGCGGTGCTGTTCATCAGCCATGATCGCGCCTTCCTCAAGCGGCTCGCGACCCGCATCATCGAACTGGATCGCGGTCAATTGAGTTCCTGGCCCGGGAGTTACCAGGACTATCTGCGGCTGAAGGCCGAACAACTCGCGGTCGAAGCGCAGCACAATGTGTTGTTCGATAAAAAGCTGTCGCAGGAAGAGGTCTGGATCCGTCAGGGCGTCAAGGCGCGCCGCACACGCAATGAAGGCCGGGTGCGGGCGCTTGAGGCGTTGCGCGAAAAACGCCGCCGGCGACGGGATCGTATCGGCCTTGCGGATCTCAAGCTGGAAGAGGGAGAAAAGTCCGGACAGCTCGTCTTCGAGGCCGAGAAGGTGAATTACCGTTATGGGACGACGGCCGTCGTACGGGATTTCACGGTGCGGATCATGCGCGGGGACCGCATCGGCATCATCGGCCCCAACGGCGCCGGTAAATCCACGCTGATCAAGCTGCTTCTGGGCGAACTGTCGCCGGATTCCGGACGACTCTATCGCGGCACACGGCTGCAGACGGCCTATTTCGATCAGCAGCGCAACCTTCTCGATCCGGAAGCCACGCTGATGGAAAGCGTCGGCGGCGGGCAGTCCGTCACGATCAACGGCCGCTCCCGCCATGTCGCGGGCTACCTTCAAGACTTTCTGTTTCCCCCGGAACGGCTTCGATCCACCGTGAGCACGCTTTCCGGAGGCGAGCGCAATCGCCTCTTGCTGGCGCGATTGTTTGCCCAGCCGGCCAATCTGCTCGTGATGGATGAACCGACAAACGATCTGGACGTCGAGACGCTCGAGCTGCTGGAGGAATTGCTGCTCGATTACCAGGGCACGCTGCTTCTGGTGAGCCACGACCGCGCCTTTCTCGACAATGCCGTCACGAGCACGCTAGTGTTTGAAGGCGGCGGACGGATCGGGGAGTATGTCGGCGGTTATTCCGATTGGAAGCGGTATCAGGAACGCCTTGCCCCGCAGAAAACCGGACCGCTTCCGCAAGACAAACCGGCGCGGCCCGCGAGTTTACCCGCGGCAGGGAAGCGCACCGGAAAATTAAAAAAGCTTTCATTTAAAGAAGTTAAGGAACTGACTGAACTTCCTGTTAAAATTGAATCACTGGAGTCCGAGCGGCTGCGGCTGAACACGATGATTAATGATCCGGCCTTCTATAAAAAACCGCCCGGGGAAACCGCCGCGACACTGGCGCGGCTTGAAGCGATCACCCCCGAACTCGAAGCCTGCTATGCCCGATGGGAAATGCTTGATTCCCAGGCCGCGGCCGCGGGATGATTTAGCGGGATTGAGAGTGTGATAGTGCGCCGATCCATGTGGTGACCGAAAGAGAACCGCCTGTTACAATGAGTTTATCTCCAACGATACCGGAGACCGGTGACTGTCGCGGCTCGGGCAAGGAAGTCAGCGCCGTCCAGGTGTCGGTTTCGGGATCATACTCATCGATCGTGGCGAGTTTTTGGCTGCGGTCTGTAACCCCTGAAATAACGATGATGCGTCCATCTCTCTCCAGTACATTCGCGGTCAGATGCCCCTTGGCAATCGGAAGGTCCGCCGCACGACTCCATGTGTCATGGCCCGGATCGTAAACATCGACCGACCTCTGGTTGCCTGAATTCTCATCCCCCAGATGTTGTCCCCCGACCGCGTAGATATTTCCACCGGCTGCACATCCTCCGATATGGTTTCTCGGATTCGGGAGCGGGGCTGCCGTTGACCAACCGACATCGGGATGATCAAGATCAAAGATCCAGTGGTCGCCATGATCCTCTTTGTAATCGCCGCCAAGCAGTCGAACCGTGCCGCCGAAGTAATGCAGCCTGCGCTCCAGGCGGACTAGCGCTCCCCCGCCGCGCTTAGCCGGCAGAGGAGGTCCTTCCGTCCATGCGTTCCGCGCGATTTCGTACTTCCAAAATCGGTTTGAGCTGGCTCCCGGATGATCACCGACAAATCCGCCCGCCAGATAGATAAATCGGCCGTCGGTGGCCTGCCCCGCATGCGTTATTTTATCTGGCAGCGATGAGATCGGCGTCCAGGTATCGGTTTTGATGTCATAGCGATCGGATTGGTCGGTCGCCTGAGTCTTCTGGTTATAAAAACCGCCGAACACATAGAGTTTTCCCTCCACGGCCAGACCCTGGGCCTCATACCGCGCGATCGGTGCATTCGCCCCCGGTTTGGCCCAGGTCGGCGATGCCATGGTTGGAAGTCCGGCCGGGCTTGAGCGGTCGTGGGCTTGGGCGATTAGAAAAAAAAGGGACAGCCCTGCCATTCCAATCGGTCGTAGTCTTTTTTTTATCGTCATGACGTTATACAGATGCCGGTACGATTTCAATTCAACCTCAGATGGGTGCCCACGGAGGGAACGCCTGCTTCGTTAATCACAAAGAGGAGATAGTCCCCCGGCGGGGCTTCCGAAAAATCAGAAGGGGGCATGATCCGCACGGTGTCCGCGGTTATTTTTTTAAACGGCAATGCCACGTACCGCTGGTTTTGATCGAACGCATGCGTGGTGGATCCGAGCGCCATGAGGACGACACCGGTTCCTTTCCTCGGCGGCCCCTGGTTGTATTTTAGTTCGATGCCCCCGCCTCCGACCTTCATCTCCAGCGGTTCACGAACATTCACAACGCTTGGACGGGGACCTTTCGTCAGATAAGCCGGAGAATAGATACGCAGATCCGGCCGCTCACAACCGATTTCCGCCGTTGTACTCACTCGGCCCCCTCCGATCAATACGCGCGCATCCTTGAGGAGCACCGCGAAATTGTGATAACCGCGCTCAAGAGGATCATCCGGCCACGGCGGATAAGTCGTGACGTTGCGGGACAGGGGATCGATCGTCTGCGGGCGTCTCCGGTCGCCTTCATAGCCCGGTTTGAACTCGCCGTTGATGATCAGGACCGTTCCGTCCGGAAGAAGCACGCTTGAAGGATGGAAGCGTGAGATCCCGGTATTCACGGATTTCCAGGAGTCGGTGGATGGAGAATAAAAATCGGCGCGTTGTCCGGCGGCCGGGTTATCCGTTCCACCCATCACCAGAATTTCTCCTGTTGGAAGAAGCGTCCCCGTCGTGCCTTCTCCCCCGTCCTTTCTTTTTCCGTTTGGGGGAGCCGTGAATCGGTCTTTACCGTGTCTGCCTTCGGCAACGTTAAACAGGTACATTTCTCCCGAACCCCCGGTCATCACGACCGAAGAGTCGCCGCCTTCTCCGGTTGTTGACGCGACCGGCTTCGGCAATAAATAGACATGCGGGTAGTCGATAAAACCGGCCGTGAGTTCGGGAGGGACGTCTTTGTGTAAAACAAGATTCTCCCAGGGAGATTGCTTCCGGTCATAACGATCGGGATCAAAAACGTCGATGCTCAGATTGCCAAACTCCCTGCCGCAGCATTGCGTAAAACCTCCCGTGACCAATATCCGTGAATCAGGAAGACGAGTCAGGGTTGGATACCACCGCACGCCCTCGTGACCTTTGGGCCCCCCCTTCATCGGTTCGCCGATTCTTTCAAAGGAATTTTTACCGGCTTCGTAGATTCGCGCATAATTAATGCCCTCTTCAATCTGATCCGGCCGGCCCAGATTCTGATATCGTGATCCACCGGCAAAAAAAATCCGTCCATCCGGCAACGGGACATGACCTGCGCAATAGAGGACATCGCCGGGTGTGAGAGCCTGCTCATCCAGCGGGACGACACTAAGCGTCCCCGATGTTAAAGAAGCCGGATTCAAAACAAAGGTCGTGCCGTTTTTCCGCGTTCCACCGGCTTTGCATTCCGTCCTGTCCCTCCGACTCCAACCCGTGATCAACACATTCCCGTTTGGCAGCAGGGTGGCATGAATCGGAGTGATCCACCACCCTCCGGGCGGTTTTCCTTCCGGATGGCGCTCGGAATCATCCCGCAGCTCCACCAACGGTCCCCATGCATCGGTTGCAGGGGCGGGATGGCAGCCTGCTATAAATGTCGCGCAGCCGGACAGCATCCAAACGAGGATCCATTTTAATTTCAACGAGTGTTTCATGGGTTGAAAATGATTGCGGTAAGGCTTCTCCGAAATGCTAAGCCAGAATAACCATTTCGTCACACACTGTCAATCTTCCACTGGTGTTGGTTATCTCGACCCTCTCTTATAGAACCGATATTCCAACGACACCCCTTGTGATTTCAAAACGGTTTTTGTATACTTCAAACATTGACTGCTTCAGAGGCCGAAAAAGCGGATTGACCTCGGAAAACCGGTATCGGATGGAAGTCGTCCACCTGATTCAGATCGTTCTCGTCTTAATCGCCGCGATGGTCGGACTGACGATCCTCGCCAACCGTCTATCGATACCCGCGCCTCTGGTCCTCGTTCCTGCCGGGGTCGTCCTAGGCTTTATCCCGTGGTTCCCCCAGATCGAATTGAATCCGGATCTGATTCTCCTCGTTTTCCTGCCGCCGCTAGTCTATGCCGGAGGGGCCTTCAGCTCCTGGCAGGCCTTCAGGAAAAACCTCCGGCCGATCTTTCTTTTGTCATCCGGGCTGGTGCTCTTCACGATGGGAATCGTCGCTGCAGCGGCTCACCGTTTTATTCCCGGAATGAGCTGGTCGGCGGCTTTCGTTTTGGGTGCGGTCGTGGCCCCGACCGACGACGTGGCCGCGGCGACGATCGCCCGTCGCCTTTCACTGCCCCACCGCATCGTCTCCCTGCTGGAAGGGGAGGGCTTATTCAACGACGCCACGGCCCTGACGGCCTTCCGGTTCGCCACGGCCGCTGTCGTCGTCGGATCTTTCTCGTTCGGAGAGGCCTTGTGGAGCTTTCTCGCGGTTGTTCTGGGCGAGGCGGGCTACGGGCTGTTTCTGGGCTGGGCTGTCTCAAAACTTCGACGGAAATTGAAGGATCCCACACTCGAGATTACGGTCTCCTTGCTCACCCCTTTTCTGGCCTATCTTCCGCCAGAACAATTGGGCGGGTCCGGTGTTTTAGCCACAGCGGTTGCGGGCCTTTACATCGGCCGGAACCTTTCAAGTCTTTCTTCACCCGGTGTCCGACTGGCTGGTATTCCCCTATGGCAAATGCTTGTCTTTATCCTGAACAATGCTCTTTTTCTGGTGACTGGTTTGCAGTTGAAAAGCGTGATCGAGAAGACGTCCGATCTTTCGGCCTCGGCCCTGCTTTATGATGGGGCGCTCATCAGCGTCGCGGTGATTGTCGCCCGGATCATCTGGATCTATCCCGCAGCCTTCCTGCCCCGCTTTCTCAGCCGGCGGCTCAGAAAGCGCGACCCCATGCCCGCCTTCCGTCACCTCTTCATCCTTTCCTGGACCGGCATGCGCGGATCTGTCTCCCTGGCGGCCGCGTTTGGAATTCCCGTCATGACGGGACTCGGAACTCCTTTCCCGGGACGGGATCTGATCATCTTCATCACGTTTTGCGTCATCCTCAGCACGCTCGTGCTACAGGGCATCACGCTTCCGGCCTTGATTCGCTGGCTCGGCGTCGACCGGGACGGCCGTCGGGAAAAACGGGGCGCGCATCACGAAGAGGCGCGGGCGCGGATCGAAGCGACCAAGGCCGCTCTGTCCGAGATCGATACATGGGCAAAAAAAGGGGATTGTTCGAATGAGATGGCGCGCCATCTGCGACGTCATTACGAAAAGCAGATCGAAAATCTAAACCGTCATCGGGATGAGGGAAGCAACGATGAACTGGGGCATCTGTCTGGAAAAGATGCCGAATTGCAACGGAGAGCCCTGGAGGTGGAGCGCTCCAAGATTATGGAACTTCACAGCGGCGGATTGATCAGCGACGACGTGCTTCGTATCATCGAACTCGATCTGGATCTTCAAGAGACGCGGCTTGATCAGGATTCTCACACGGCGTAATCGTATGGGACACGTCGGGTCGTGTTCCAACTGAACCAAAAAAGGAGCAATATATTAGATCTGCATCATTTATATATAGTATCAGCAGGGGTGGACTGACCGCAGCCAAGTTGCGGGAGATTTGACTCTCTCCTGATGTTTGACATATCCTTGCGCCATATGAGACCAACGGATAGGGATTGACCCATGGTGTGGAAGGGAGTAGCGGGTGAGAAGAAAGCGATTGGGCGCCGGCAATAAGATCGTTCCCGGAAAATCCGGGCCGCGTCAAACCGTAGACGAGATTGTGGCGGAATTAAAGAAGACCAGCCGCCGGGATAGCGATTACCGGAAACGCTCGCTTGAGATTCATGGACTGATCTGCGCGAAATGCGCGCGGGAGTTCGATGAAACGAACAAGCATCTCCTGACGGTCCATCATAAGGACGGAAATCATCAGAATAACCCGTCCGACGGCTCGAACTGGGAAAATCTCTGCGCGTATTGTCACGAGGATGAGCACACACGGGGAAGGCTGGGGGATTATTTAAGTGATCCCGACATACCGAAGGGAAGCCGCGGATGAAGAATCAGAGAATACTGACGATGGTGATGGCCGGCGGGGAAGGCCGCCGCCTTCATCCGTTGACGGCCGAGCGGTCGAAGCCGGCCGTCCCGTTCGGGGGCCGGTACCGGATCATCGATTTTGTACTAAGCAGCCTGGTCAATTCCGATATTCAGTCCATCTATCTGCTGGTCCAGTACAAATCCCAGTCGCTGATTGAACATGTCCGCCGTTCCTGGGTCCTCTCCCCTAGGCTGGCCGATCAATTCGTCACGGTCGTGCCGCCCCAGATGCGGACAGGACCGGAATGGTTTCAGGGAACAGCCGACGCGGTTTATCAAAACATCAATCTGTTTCACCGTCACCGGCCCGACCTGGTCGCCGTTTTCGGCGCGGATCATATTTATCGGATGGATGTCCGTCAGATGGTCGCATTTCATCTTGATCGCCGTGCGGATGTGACGGTGGCCGCGCTGCCGGTTCCGATCGGGCAGGCCTCCTCGTTCGGCATCATCTCGGCTGAAGCGGACGGCCGCATCCGGGAGTTTATAGAAAAGCCGGACCATCCCGTTCAGATGCCGGACGATCCGAAGCGCGCTTACGTCTCGATGGGCAATTACCTGTTCAACACCAACGCCCTGACGACCACGCTGGAAGAGGCCCACCGTCTGGGCGAACGTGATTTTGGACGGCATGTGATCCCGAGGATGTGCAAGACCCACCGGGTGTTCGCTTATGATTTTTTCAAAAACGACGTGCCGGGCATCCATCCTTTCGAGGAACGGGGGTACTGGCGCGACGTGGGAAGCATCGGTGCTTATTACGACGCCCACCGGGACCTTCTCGGAGCCGAAGCGAAGTTTGAGATCTTTAATCCCAAATGGCCGATCTATTCCAGCCATTACCAGGGCCCGGTGGCCAAGATCATCCGGGGCACGATCGAGAACAGCAGTCTGGGCGCCGGAACGGTCGTCAACGGTGCGACGGTCCGCAATTCGATCATCCGGCGGGAAGTCTTGCTGGAGGAGGACGTGGTGGTCGAGGATTCGATCGTGATGGACTACGTCCGCATCGGACGGGGATCCCGCCTTCGCAGGGCGATCATCGACCGCTACAACGTTCTTCCGGCCGGCACGCATTTGGGACATGACCCGGAACAGGACCGGGCCCGTTATCATCTCGATGCGTCCGGCATCGTGGTGGTTGCCCAGGGCCGGCAGGGGGAACTGATTTATTAGCGGACATTCGCGTCGCCCTTGTTGCCCGACGCCGAATCATGCTATACTGCGTTAGAGATCTTGACCAGATCGTCCAACCCCTTTTGATCAATGAGGTATACAATGGCCCATACGCCCGTCAGCGAATTGATGACCCCCAATCCCGTCACGATCGCGCACGATCAAACCGTGGGAAAGGCAATGGAACTGATGGCCCGGTATAACATCCGCCGGATTCCGGTCACCAAGGGCGGAAAGCTCGCCGGGATCATTTCTGATCGTGACGTGCGACAGATGGGCGGCCGGTCCAGTCTGAAACTGCCCAAAACCAGCAAGGATGACGAGTATCTGGCGCTGCCGGTTGAAGAAGCGATGACCTTGAATGTGATCACGATCCGTGAAAAGCATACCGTGGAGGACGCGATCCGCGCCATGCTGAAGCACAAGATCAGCGGCCTGCCGATCGTGGACCGGGACGGAACGCTGATCGGGATTCTTTCCGAGCTGGACGTACTCAAATTTTGCCTCGGCATTCTCGAACGGGAAGAGGATCAGTCGAAGCATTGAACGGGTCGGGTCGGATTGCTCTTGACGGTGGACGAAAAGAAGGTTAATCTGTATCGGGTCGTGGAATCGGCATGGCCATGTTGCGGGAGTGTGAAGCCATCGGTTCAAAACTGAAAGTCCATGCGCTGCACGGGGCGGCTTTTTTCCTCGCCGTCCAGCTCCTCCTCGGTTGTTCGGACCGGGGCGGCCCGCTGCCGTCGACGACCGGGTATTCCCCTCCACCGCACCTCGAAAGTCCGCTTACCCCGTATCTGGATCCGAAGAAGCTGTTTTTATATTCCGGCGTGGCGCTTGTCGTGGACGACCGCGAAGGCCGCGTGTTGTTCGAAAAAAACCGGCATGCCCGGCAGCCGATCGCATCGCTGACCAAGTTGATAACGGCCATGGTCGTCATTGATGCCGGTCTGCCGTGGGATGAGGTGATCCCGATTGCTCACGCGGACCGGGACCGGCTGCGCGGTTCCGGTTCCAAACTCAGTTTCGGGACTCAGCTGACACGCCGCGACCTGCTGAAGATCGCACTGGCCGGTTCCGAAAACCGGGCGGCCGCGGCCCTGGGACGGACCTATCCCGGCGGGGCCGAAGCGATGGTGGCGGCCATGAACAACGAGGCGGCGAAGCTCGGCATGACGGATACCGTCTTCCGAGATGCGGCGGGTCTCCAGAGCGGGAATGTTTCGACCGCCGCGGACCTGGTCACCCTGGTGGAGGCGGCCGGCCGCTATCCGCTGATTCGCGAGCTCACGACCATCGGGACGGATTTTGTGACGGATCGCCGGACGGGCTGGAAGATCCATTTCGTGAACACCAACCGCCTCGTCCGGAACGGTCAATGGAACATCGAGTTGAGCAAGACGGGTTATATCGCCGAGGCCGGACATTGTCTGGTGATGCGCGCCGAGATCACCGACCGGCCGGTCACGGTCGTCCTGCTGAATTCATGGGGCGAGCTGAGCAAATACGGCGACGCCAACCGCATCCGGAAATGGCTCGATCGCGCCGGACAAAAAGCCCGGGAAACAGTGCGCGTTTCGGAGCAAACCGCCCGTGAGATCACCTTCAATCGCTGAAAATGGGAATACCAGCCGGGATGACGGATGAAGCGCCGGTCAAAATCGGATCGTGGACGTTCTATATTCTAAGATGCAGCGACGGTTCGTTTTATGCCGGCATCACCAACGATCTGGATCGTCGGCTGAATCAGCACCGGGACGGCCGCGCCTCCCGCTACACCCGGAGTCGTCGGCCGGTGAGCATCATCTATCGTGAATCGTGTGAGAGCCGTTCGCATGCCTTGAAGCGGGAATGCGCCGTGAAGGCCCTGTCGCGAAAGGAAAAGGAAAAATTGACGGAGGGGAGTATGAAGAAGTTCAGCCGGGGAGTTGATCTTGCAAACGTATTCAAGAGACATCACCGAATGTTCGGTCTGTTGATCCTGACGGCCGCGTTGATCGTCACGGGCTTTACCGGTGAGGGATTCGCAAAGGGAAAGACGAAGGAGTCGCCCGATCACCTGCAGGCCAAGCGGATCAGCCATGGGGAGTACCTGGTCAATACCTCGGGCTGCCATGACTGTCATACGCCATGGATCATGAAACCGAACGGCCCCGGCCCGGATATGTCCCGGATGTTATCGGGTCATCCGGAATCGCTTGTGATGCCGCCGCCCCTCAAACTGGAAGCTCCGTGGGTCTGGATGGCTGCCGGTTCCAATACCGCCTTCGCCGGTCCCTGGGGAATCAGCTATACCAAGAACCTGACCCCCGATCCGACCGGACTGGGCGGCTGGACCGAGAAAGAGTTCATTGCGGCGATCCGGACCGGGAAAGCCCGCGGAACCGGACGGCTGATCATGCCGCCGATGCCGATACAGGATTACCGGAGCTTTACAGATGAGGACTTGAAATCAATCTTTGCCTATCTGCAGACGATTCCGCCGATTAAAAACACGCCGCCGTCTTATCAGTCGCCCCCGGCGCCATAAGCATCAAGGAGGTGCTCCCATGCCGTTTATGTGGTCCTACAATTCACAGATCTACTCGCTGTTGCGCATCGTCGTCGGATTTCTCTTTCTGTGGCATGGTGTTCAAAAGCTGTTCGGTTTTCCGGACCCGATGCCGGCCGGGGTCCCCGCGCTTATCATCTACGGCGCCGGTCCGATCGAGCTGGTCGGAGGGACGCTCGTCATGATCGGGCTCTTCACGCGATGGGCCGCCTTTCTTTGCAGCGGTCTGATGGCCGTCGCATACTGGATGGCACACGGAATGAAGGCGCTCCTGCCGATCCAGAACGGCGGCGACATGGCGGTCCTGTTCTGCTTCGTGTTTCTCTTCATCTCGACGCAGGGGGGCGGCCTTTGGAGCGTGGATGCCGTTCAGGGCCGTCGGTAGAAATGCAACTACGGTTCATTGCAACGGACAGCAAGGAGGACAGGCCATGATCAAACGGTCCAGAACGGCGACGTTTCCAAACGGCGTGAAGCTGATCAAGTGGGGAAGGAAGGAAGAACCAACGGCCGATACCGTTGCGGAAGAGATGAAGCGATTCGGCTACGGCGTGTACGACCTTCAAACGGTTGCTCCTTGGTTTGAACGGGACCGTCACGCGCATGACGAGCCCGAGATCCGGGCCGCCGTATCGGGCGCCATTACGTTTCATTTTGATGAATATCCGATCACAATCGAAGCGGGCGACATCCTATTGATTCCCGGCGGAATGGCCCATGAAGTGTTCAGCCACAATTCGCGCCCCTTTTCAGCCTACAAGGGATCGGCAAGCGGGGAACGGAAGGTGACGGAGCATGAGCACGGCAAGGGAAGCAAGGAAGAACTGACCCGCAAGGCGCCGGTCTCCAACCGGAAATGAACCTGATCGGTCTCGATTTGGACGGCACGCTCGAAGACAGCCGGAACGACATGGCGGCCGTCGTTCATCGGGTTCGCGCGGGTCTGGGATTGCGGCCCCGCCCGACCGATGCCGTCCGTCCCTGGGTCAATAAGGGAATGGAACAGCTCTACCGCGCCTGTTTTGACGATTACATCCAACTGAATGACGCCGGGCTGGAAGAAGTCCGTAAAAGGTACGAGGCCGACTACTTGGAAAACGTCGCGGCCGAGACACGGCTCTACCCGGGAATGTCCGAATCGGTATCACGACTGGCCGATCTGGGCCGCCTGGCCGTGATCACGAACAAGCCCGAGCGGATCTCCCGCCGGTTGTTGGAGGTCCTCGGCATCGACAAATTCATCGGGGCCGTGATCGGAGGCGACACCTGCCCGAAGAGCAAGCCCGATCTGATTGTTTTGGAAGAGGCGGCCCACCGGGTCGGATTCGATAAGACGAAGGGACGGGCGGTCATGATCGGCGACACCGAGGCCGATATGAAACTCGGCCGGGCCTTTGGCGCAAAGACGATCTGGGCCGCCTGGGGCTATACCGATCAGATCGGCAGCGAGCCCGATATCACGGCCAAAACACCGGCCGACCTTCCGGCGATGGTCCGATCCGTCCTTGCGCAGAAGCCATAAACGACGAGGTAGTCTGAGATGAAGAAATCCTTTTCCATCCGCATCCTTTTGGCCGCCGCTATTCTTGTCCTCACCTCCTGTTCATTGGAAACCGGGCCGAAGTTGGGGAAAAGCCCGATCGGCGAGATGGCGATCACGGCACCGGAAGGGTATGGGAACAAAACGGCTGCGGCCAGGAATCAGGACGGGATCGATCATCTGCTTCGCGAGCACTGGCGGAAGGCCGAGGCCGATTTCGACCGCGCGCTGGAGAGCGATCCGAATCTGGCGGCGGCCCATTTCAATCTGGCGTTGTCTCTGGATCAGCAGGAAAAACGCGCGGAGGCCGTGACACATTTCAAAAAAGCGGTCGAGCTGGCTCCGAACGATCCTCGAATCCGTGAGAATGAAATTTTGAAGAAATATATCAGGTAAACGGTCCGGATTTATGTTGGAATGAATTTCAGCGCGATGCCGTTGTTGCACCAGCGCTGGCCGGTGGGCGGGGGGCCGTCCTTGAAGACATGCCCATGATGTCCGCCGCAGCGGACGCAGTGGTATTCGGTCCGGGGCAGTAAAAGCATGTAGTCCTTTTTGGTTTCCAGACTTCCTTCGATCGAGGTGAAGAAACTCGGCCAGCCGGTGCCGCTGTCGAACTTCATCTCGGAGGTGAAGAGCGGCAGCTCGCAGCCGGCGCAGACATACCGGCCTTTTTTCTTATTGTCGTTGAACGGACTGGTGAAAGGCCGTTCCGTGCCTTCTTCGCGAAGTACATAGAACTGTTCCGGCGTCAATATCTTCCGCCATTCGTCCGTGGTCTTGTTAATCTTTTCGATCTTCACAGTGGACTCCTCGCCCTTCCCGAATGCTTTTCGGGTGATCAAGACGGCCGCGACCAGGCCGAAAAAACCGGATAGGAACCGACGTCGATTCATGCGATTATTATAATAGAGTCCGGCGGCTAATTCCAGTCAGTAAATCCAAGGGGTGTGGCGGGCGTGTTGTAGGGGCGTATTGCAATACGCCCCCTACGGAGCTGAAGTACATTTTCAGGGAAGGAGTTGCCACTCGTCTTTTTCGATCATCACTTTCTGGCCGGTCTGGAGCTGTTTCACGTCCTCGCGCTCGAACATCCCCAGATACCGCTCGATCCGATCCTTCTCGATAATCCGATCTTCCTTCGTCTGGCCCGTCGCCAGCTTGAATCGTCTGATGAGTACCGCCATTTCCTCTCCTCTGCCTGGTTTTATTCAAAATCGTTATCCGGAACGACTTCAACTGATCGCCAAAAAAGCTGCTGATTATACTGGTTGTGACGAGAATAAGTCAAGTTTGGAACTGAAGGGATTGCAAAAAGTCTTAGGATAGGTTATAAGTACAGGACTCTACTTGATGAGGTATTCCATCTTGCGCTGTTTTGGGTTCCGGGCAAAAGTTATTTATTTTATTCTTGTCGTCCTCGTTGGAGCCGCTCCCGGCATCGCGGTGGCCGAGGCGGCGGACTGGCCGGCCTATCTTTTCGGCCCGGCTCATTCCTCATGGAACAGTCTTGCGACCGCCATTACGCCAGCGAATGCAGCCGGTCTGGTCCAGGCATGGCAGTGGACACCCGACGCGCCGATACTTCCGGGGCAACCGGAGGGCGCGCTCCTGGCCAGTCCCACGGTATTCCTCGGGCGGATTTATATCGGAACCAACAGCGGCGATTTCTACGCGCTGGACGAGGCGACCGGAGGCGTCGTCTGGAAGCGGTTTATCGCATTCGCCCCGGGCACGACCTGCGGCGCAATCGGTTTTAGCTCCACGGCCACGGTCGCCGCCGACCCCGTGACGGACCGGCCCACGGTCTATGTGGGAGCGGCGGACGGTTATCTCTACGCATTGGACGCGGCCGATGGGAGCACCGTTTGGCGTTCGCTGGTTGCCGCGCCCTCCGAGACGGTGAACGACTACTATATCTGGGGTTCGCCGACCGTGTTCGACGGTCGCATCTATATCGGCGTCTCCTCCCAGTGCGACAATCCGTTGGTCCAGGGAGGCTTGAGGGCATTCGATCAGTCGACGGGTGCTCTGTTGGCGAGCTATGACACGGTTCCGAACTCGAGTTTGGGTGGGAGCATCTGGAGCAGCGCGGCGGCGCAAGCCGGGGCCGTTTGGGTAACGACTGGGAACGAAGATCCCGGCAGCCCTCAAGTCGGTGATTCAAATTCCATCATTCGTCTCGACAGCCTTACCCTCGTCAAGCAGGATATCTGGACCGTGCCGCTCCTTCAACAGACTCACGACGGGGATTTCGGAGCTTCTCCCACGCTGTTTTCCGTTCAGATCGGTCGGACCCTCACCGGTCTCATTGGGGCCTGCAACAAGAACGGAAAATTCTATGCCCTCAACGCGATGAATCTGTATCGGGGTCCGGTCTGGTCATTCCAGGTCAGCAGGACGGCCTCCGGGCGGGGCTTTTGCCTCGCCGCAGCTGTCTGGGACGGCTCCCGATTGTTTGTCGCCGGCAACGAGACGACGATCCGCAGGGTCGCCTACAAGGGTTCCGTCCGACGATTGAGTCCCGCCACGGGGAAGCCGATTTGGGAAACCGGCCTTCCCGCGCAAGTGATCGGAACACCGACACTCAATGCCTCCGGCGTCCTCGCCGCGGCGACGTGGAACTTCAGTGCGAATGCCGCCTACCTTCTCAACGCCGCTACGGGCGCGATTCTCGCCACGATCAGCACTTCCAACAGCATGGTTTTCGCACAGCCGGTCTTTGCCGATAACTACCTGCTGATCGCCACCCAGGACCAGGGGCTTCACGCCTACCAGCCGGGACCTTGAATCGAATCGTAGAACTTATTTCACGCGCAATCCGGGCTGGACCGGTTCGATGAAGGTCGCGAGCGCCTCGACTTCCTTGTCGCCCGCCGCTAAAATCATTCCTCGCGATTCGATCCCGCGAATCACGGCCGGTTTCAGATTGGCGATGAGAATTACCGATTTTCCGATCAGTTCTTCCGGAATATATTTTTTTGCGATGCCGGCCACGATCTGACGGGTTTCGGTTCCGATATCAACCGAAAGCTTCAACAACTTGTCGGCCCCGGCCACTTTTTCGGCCGTGACGACGCGGCCGACGCGAAGTTCCAGCTTGCGGAAGTCATCAATCGTAATTAAAGAGGGCTCGGTCTGTGTCGATTCCATTCGGATCTCCTTTGAAAGTGTTGCAGAAGCAACGGTTTCTTGTTTCGGAATGGTTGCTGGCGCTTCCATCCGGGGGAAAAGCGGTCTTCCTTTTTGAACGGCCCGGGCCGGTTTGAGTTTCCCCCACTGATAGTCCCACGGCTTCAGCGCATGATCGAGTTGCGCTGTCGAGCCGATCTCCGTGATCATGCGTTGTGCCGTCGTCGGCATGAAGGGAAAAAGATAGATCGCGAGGATGCGTATCGTCTCGGCCAGATGATAAAGAACCGTGTCCAGGCGGGGACGTTTTTTGGGATCCTTGGCCAGATCCCACGGGGCGTTCTGCTCGACATACCGGTTGGCTGAGTCCACGAGCGTCCAGATCTCAAGCAGCGCGCGATGAAACGCAAACCGGTCCATCTCACCTCCAACCGATTTGTAAAGTTTCCCGGCCCGGGCGGCCATCCGCCGGTCGTCCGCCTTGACCGCTTTGGGATGCGGTTTGGGAACCGCCCCGCCGGAATACTTTTCGATCATCGTGAGCGTTCGGGAGAAAAGGTTTCCGAGATCGTTCGCCAGCTCGCTGTTGTATCGGCCCGTCATGGCCTGCTTCGAAAAATCGCCGTCCTGTCCGAACGGAACCTCCCTCAGAAGAAAATACCGGAAGGCGTCCGTTCCGTACTCGGCCGCCATCGCGTTGGGATCCACGACGTTGCCAAGGCTCTTGGACATCTTCTCTCCGTTCACGGTCCACCAGCCGTGCGCGAAGAGGGTTTTAGGAAGATCCAGCCCGAGCGCCATCAGCAGCGTGGACCAGTAAACGGCATGGGTCGTGAGGATGTCCTTTCCAACCAGATGGATGTCGGCCGGCCACCATTTTTTGAACCGCCGGTCATCGGAGCCATAGCCGGGGACCGAGATATAATTGACGAGCGCATCCACCCAGACATACGTGACGTAGTCCGGATCGAACGGGAAGGGAATTCCCCAGGAGAGACGCGCGCGCGGTCGGGAGATGCAGAGGTCTTCGAGCGGGCGGTCTAAAAATCCCAGTACTTCGTTCCGCCGGCTCTCGGGCTGAATGAATCCGGGATGTTTTCGGATATGCTGAATCAGCCGATCCCGATAGGCGCTCATCTTGAAGAAATAGTTCGACTCCGAGATATGCTCGACCGGCCGGCCGCATTCCGGGCATTTCCCGTCCACGACCTCGTTCCCGGCCCAGAACCGTTCATCCGGCAGGCAGTACCAGCCCTCGTACGCCGCCTGATAAAGGAGGTTGCGATCCTTCAGTTCCCGAAGAACGTACTGAACGATCCATTTGTGGCGGTCTTCCGTCGTGCGGACAAAGTCGCTGTTCGAGATCGTCAGGCGCTTCCAGAGTTCCTTGAAGGCCGTGACCATCCGGTCGGCATGCGCCTGGGGATCCAGCCCCTGCTTGACGGCCGCCTGCTGGACTTTTTGACCGTGCTCATCCGTCCCGGTCAGAAAAAATGTCTCGTATCCGCGGAGCCGTTTGTACCGCGCGAGGACATCGGCCGCGATGGTGGTGTAGGCATGGCCGATATGGGGAACGTCGTTGACGTAGTAGATCGGCGTCGTGATATAAAACGTTTTTTGTTTCCGCAAAATTATTTTTCGGGGCGATGGTTTCATGTCCGATGAGGCTCGTTTAGTCGGGTTTCGGGCCCGGGGCCGTTTCCCGGACGACCGCGTCGCGAATTTTCAGAAGCACCGTCTCCAGCACCAGTGCGTGATTGAGGTTCCGGGTCGAGGCCCGTTTCAAGAGATGGATCAGCGTCAAGATTTCCAGCAATTGATCCGTTGAGACGGCGCGGCCCCAGGCCGAGATCCGGTCGGGGATGTCCTGATTGATCAGAAGCGACGGTTCGGGCGTGTGCCGGCCGATCAGAACGTCGCGAAGCCAGATCTCGATCGTATCCAGTGTTTTGTAAAGCTGCTCCTGCGATGAGGCCAGCTCCTCCGGTTCATTGAACAGCTCGGCGAGATCTTCAAGATGATTTTTTGAAAGTGCATCCAGCACACGGTCCCGCTCTTCCTTCAAGGAATCCGGATCGGCCTCGGCCGCGATTCCGATCTTTCCCATCGCCAGCGTGCTCAGAAGAAGCGCCTCTTTCAATCCGATGCCCCGTTGTTTCTGGAGCCACGGCGATAGTTCATCCGGGGGCGGCGGGCTGAACCGGACGGACTGGCAGCGGGACAGAACGGTCGGCAGCAGGGCTTGAGGCCGCGCCGTGATCAGGATCAGCGTGCTGTGATCGGGCGGCTCTTCCAGCGTTTTCAGGAAACTGTTCGCCGCTTCGGGATTCATGGCATCGGCCTCGTCCATGATAAACCATTTCCGTGACCCGACCAGCGGTTTAAAAGCGATGGCATCCTGAAGCTCGCGAATTTGTCCGATCTTGATCTGCGCTCCGTCCGGGCCGATGAAATGAATATCCGGATGACTTCCGGAATCCACGGCATGACAGGAACTGCATTGATCGCAGGAGGAAAGGGCCGGCCGCCCGGAGGCCTGTCCGGTCTTCAGGCGGCTGCAGAGGGCGGCTTTGGCAAAGGCCACGGCCGTCAGAAATTTTCCGATATGGGACTCGCCGTGAAATAAATAGGCATGCGCAATCCGGCCGCTCGCGATCGCGGCCGTCAGCACGGCCTTGGGATGGGCATGGCCCAGGATTGTTTCGAAGGACGTCTCAAAGGAACGTTCGGTCGACATCAGGATTCTCTCAAAGGTTCACGGCCGCGCGTCCTTCAGCCGGCGATCGACGATCGTTTGAATATCGCGGGCCACGGCCGCCGGATCTCGGGAGGCTTTCACGATCCGGATCCGTTTCCGGTTCATCCGGGCCAGCCGGAGATAGCCACGCCGGACGCGTTCATGAAATTCATGCTTCTCGCGGTCGAGACGGTTGCTCCTCCCGCGCTCCCGCACGCGGGCCAGTCCCACGCGGACATCCAGGTCGAGCAGCAGCGTCAGGTCCGGCGAAATCCCCTTGGCGGCATAGTCCACCGCGTTACGGACAATTTTCATCTCGAGCCGTCGTCCGAAACCCTGGTAGGCCAGCGTCGCATCCGAGAAGCGGTCGCACAGAACGACTTTTCCTTTTTTCAATGCGGGCAGGATGACCTCTTCGAGATGCTGGGTCCGGCTGGCGAGGTAGAGGAAGAGTTCGGCCCGGGGATCCAGTCCGTGATTCCGAACGCTCAACAGGATTTTCCGGATCTGCTCTCCGAAACGGGTTCCGCCCGGCTCGCGCGTGATAACAACCGCATGGCCGAGTCGGGTCAGGCGGCGGGCCAGAATTCGGATCTGGGTGCTTTTGCCGCTGCCCTCGGTGCCCTCAAAGGTGATGAAAAGACCGCGCATGTCTGAACGATTCTTGCCCTTGGACTATCGCAGGGTCGGACCCTACGCGAGTTGGATGAGATGATCGCCCTCTCGATTCGGGTAGGCGACCGATGAGAGCAAAAGAACCTGACCATTCTGCGCGATTTCCCGTAAAATGTCCAGAACCTTCTGCTGGTGCGGCAGATCCAGGGCGGGCAGCGGATGGTCGAGCAGGAGCGGAAACGGGTGGGACGGGGAAAGAATCCGGGCGACGGCGAGTTGAAGGGCGAGATGGTAAAGATCCCGCTGGCCCGAACTCAGGGCCGTCCACGGGATCGGCGATTTTGCGGAGGAGAGCAGTACCGGCATCATCTCCTCATTCAGGCTCATCTCGGTTTCGGGCCGGCCACCCAGTTTTTCGATCAGCCGGGTCATCGCAGCCTTCAGGTCCGGAAGACGTCCGAGCAGGACGGAACGGACGGGGGTCGCTTGGAGTCCGGCCCGCAACGGCGGCGACAGGAACTGAAACAACCGGTCGTCCGGAACTGTCTCGCCCGCAACGACCGTTTTTGAAAATGGATTGAGGTTCGACATCGGATCGGCCGATGGAGGCGCGGCCAGATCCCGCTCCAGGCCGCGGACTTCTTCCTGGATCAGATAGAGATCGGAGGGCAGCGACGAGGAGGCCTTGAGTTTGGATTCGATCTGGGCCATCTGTCCCGCCGCGGCGTCCACGTCCTGCTGCAGTTCCTCGATCGTTTTTGGGCCGAGAAACTGCTTCCGCTCCGACTCCAATTGACGCCGGGCCGAACTGAACTGCTCATGGGTCCTGATCTTTTCCTTGAGACTCGGGATATCCGCGCTGCTGGTTTTCTTCAGCATCTCGGCGCACGCGGCGTTTCCCTTTTTGAAGGCGGCCTCGACGCGCAGTCGTTGCCGGTCGGTCTCGCGGATCATCTTCTCGATCCCCCTCCGTTTGTTCAATTTTATAAAATCGAGAAAGCCGGCGTACCCCATCGATCCGACGCCGGCCAGCAGGACCGGCATCAAGAGTTGCCGGTATAGACCTTCCAGGCTGAGCACCGATAGAAGAACGAGCGCGGTCAGGGTCAGGACCCCGCCGGCGATAAAAAACTTGTTCAGAAAAATCGGCTGACTCGGAATGGCAAGGAGATCCTGCTTTAAAAATTCCTCCTTCTCCGTAATGGAGGCCAATTGCTCGATTTTAAGATGCTCCTGTTGTTCGGCGCTTTCCAGAACAAGGTGATAATCCTCCGGAATGATTTTCAGTGATTCGAATTCCGCCGCCTGGTGATCAAGCCGGGCCAGCTCGGCCGTCTTCTCCGTGGCCGACTTCAGCCGGCGCTTCGCTTCGGCCGAGCGGGATTGGAGGTCGGAGAGTTGATCTTCCATTGCGGCCAGTTGTTCGCCCTTGTCGAGAAGCTCTTTGAGTTCCTCCAGTCTTTTTTGCTTTTTTGCGCGGTTGTGGGGGAGCGTTTTCGTTTCGGCCGGGGAGTTGAAGGCCGGTGACGGAACGGGCGCGGACAAAGCGGCTTCCGGCCGGACTGTTTCAGCGGTGCGCGCCGAGGGCATCCAGGC
The DNA here is from genome assembly GCA_016200255.1 of Nitrospirota bacterium. Lineage (GTDB taxonomy): Bacteria > Nitrospirota > Nitrospiria > JACQBZ01 > JACQBZ01 > JACQFA01. The sequence goes on from JACQFA010000021.1 coordinate 26,750, forward strand.
CGCTTTCATCGAAAACAGTCCTTCGAGCGCGGTTCGCGGCAGGCCGCCGGTTTCCTCCGTCAGGAATTTTGTGATCGGCTCTTCATCCTGTGTTGTGACATGAAATTTTTTGGAGGCGTTCAGCTCGGCCAAGCTGCTTTTACGGCGGTTGAAATCACGGATGAGGCGGTGGATCTCGCCGTTCTTGGTCTTGAAAATCAACGCGGCCTGACAAGTGTCGGCGCTTTTTGGGGGGTTGAGCGATTCCTGCGGCGTATCCGAGATCGGCGAGAGGACGGCGAATAGGATGTTTCGCACGGTACTTTTGCCGCTGCCGTTGCCGCCCTGGATCAGATTCAGTCCGGGTTTGAATGCGAGACGGGTGAGTTGTGTGAAATTTCTGATGCCGTAAAGGGCCAGTTCCAAAAAGACCACGGAGGCTCCTGTTCAATGGTTAATTATCATACTGAAGCTTTGTAAAAAATGCAAATAAGCGCTTGCAACGATTAAGGAAAATGGGTATTATTAAGCATTCCGGATGATGAATACGATGAATCTTCAGGTGCACGGCATCAAACATTATGATATCACAACTTTTTGGATTGTAAACTCGATCCGGATCGAAAGGCGGCGAAGATGACGATCGCCACCGTGATCCTGGCCGCGGGCCAGGGAAAGCGGATGAAATCGAAGCGGGCCAAGGTACTCCATCCGATCGCCGGCCGGCCGATGATCCTCTATTCCGTGGAAACGGCAAGGCAATTGCCGTCCGACAGGATTATTGTCGTTGTGGCGCATCAAGCCGAAGCGGTGAAGTCGGTCCTGGAAGCCCGGCCGGTCGAGATCGTTCATCAAGGCCGACTTCTGGGCACCGGTCACGCGGTTCTTCAAACGCAGCCGGCGCTGGCCGATTTCAAAGGGCCGGTCCTGATTCTGAACGGGGACGTCCCGTTGATCGCGGTCGAGACGCTTCAGTCCATGCTGAAGCTCCACCGGGATCAGGGCGCCGATCTGACGCTTCTGACCGCGACGTTTCCGAATCCGGAGGGGTACGGTCGCGTGATCCGCGATCCCGACGGCGATCCGATCGCTGTCATCGAAGAGGCCGATGCGACGCCGGTCCAGCGTGGGGTCCGGGAAGTCAATACCGGTTTTTATCTGGTCAACGCCCCGTTCCTTTTTGAGGTTTTAAAAGAACTGAAATCGGACAATGCACAGAAGGAATATTATCTGACCGATATCATCGGGGCCGCGGTCCGTACGGGCCGGAAGCTATGCACGGTTTCGGCGCGGGATACGGACGAAGTGACGGGGATCAATTCCCGCGCCGATCTAGCCTTAATCGAGAAGGCGATCGCCCGACGGATTGCCGGGCGGCATATGCGGGAGGGCGTCACACTGCTGGATCCCGAAACGACCTGGATCGAGGCCGATGTGACGATCGGGCGTGACACGGTTATTTATCCGGGCGTCCGGATCGAGGGCGCGAGCCGGATCGGGGAGGATTGCGTGATCCATTCCCACACCCGGATTTCGAACTGCCGATTAGGAACCGGCGTGACGGTAAGGGATTCCTGCGTGCTGGCCGAATCGGTGATCGAGGACGGCGCCGCGGTCGGGCCGTTTGCCCATCTGCGTTCCGGAACGGTGCTGCACAAAGGGGCCAGGGTCGGTAACTTTGTGGAAACGAAGAAAACCGAATTGGGCGAGGGATCCAAGGCGAACCACCTGACCTATTTGGGGGATGCCGTCATCGGAAAAGAGGTGAACATCGGCGCCGGCACAATCACCTGTAATTATGACGGGTTGAACAAACACCGGACGGTGATCGAGGATGACGTTTTTGTTGGAAGCGATACACAGTTCGTCGCGCCGGTCCGGATCGGCCGCGGCGCGGTGATCGGGGCCGGCTCCACGATCACGAAGGATGTGCCGCCGGATTCTTTGGCGATCAGCCGGGTCCCGCAGGAAATCAAGAAAGACTGGGCGAAACGAAAGAAAAAGGTAAAGGGAAAAAGGTAAAAGCAAAAAATATGTGCGGAATCATCGGCTATATCGGAAATAAAGAGGTCGTCCCCGTTCTGATCGAAGGACTCCGGCGTCTGGAGTACCGGGGTTATGACTCAGCCGGGATCGCCTATCTCCAGAACGGTCGCATCGAAGTCCGGCGGTCGGTCGGTAAACTGGTAAACCTTGAAACGGCGCTTAAAGGGACTGGCTCCTCCGGCCGTATCGGGATCGGTCACACGCGGTGGGCCACCCATGGAAGGCCGTCGGAGGAGAATGCCCATCCTCACCGGGTGGGACCGCTGGTCCTGGTGCACAACGGCATTATCGAGAATTATCTGATGCTCAAACATCAACTGGAGTCGGAGGGACGGACATTTCAGTCCGAAACCGACACCGAAGTGATCGTTCATCTGATCGATCGGCAGAGGAGCCGCGGTAAAGCGTTCGAGGAGGCCGTCCGTTCGGCCTTGAAAGAGGTTCGCGGCGCCTATGCCATTTGTGTCCTTTCCGAAAAGGACCCGGAGACTCTGATCGCGGCCCGGAATGGCTGTCCGCTGGTGGCGGGTCTGGCCGACGGGCAGTATTTCGTGGCCTCGGATATTCCGGCCATTCTGAATCATACGCGGGACATCCTCTTTCTAGAGGACGGGGAGATGGCCGTCTTGACGCCGAAGGGGATCGCGGTCAAGGACATGGCCGGTCGGCCCAAGGAAAAAAAGATCGAGACGGTTTCCTGGAATCCGGTCATGGCCGAGCGGGGCGGCTACAAACACTTTATGCTGAAGGAGATCCATGAGCAGCCCCAGGCCGTTCTCGACACTTTCCGCGGCCGCGTTTTCCTCGAGAAGGATGAGGTAATTCTTCCCGATATCGGACTGACGCCCTCGGATTTGGAGGAACTGCGCAAAATATCTCTCGTCGCCTGCGGAACCTCGTGGCATGCCGCGTTGATCGGAAAGTTCGTGATCGAGGAACTGGCCCGTATTCCGGTCGAGGTAGACATCGGTTCCGAATTCCGGTACCGGAACCCGATTTTGGACCGTCAGTCCCTGCTGGTCGCGATCTCCCAGTCGGGTGAGACGGCCGATACGCTTGCGGCTGTTAAAGAAGCCAGGGGCAAGGGCGCGCGGGTCGTTTCGATCTGCAACGTGGTCGGAAGCACGATGGCCCGGGAGTCCCAGGGCGTGCTCTATACTCATGCGGGTCCTGAAATCGGCGTGGCGGCGACGAAAACCTTCACGGCCCAGTTGACGGCGCTCTACCTGCTGGCCTTCCAGATTGGGACCGTTCGAAAGATCTTGAGCCCGTCCCGCGCCACCAAGCTTTTGGAAGACCTCCAGCATCTTCCGCATCTGATCGAGGAGACCTTGAAACAAGACGCGGTGATTTCCGAGCTGGCAAAACATTTCTTCAAACACCGGGATTTTCTGTTTCTGGGTCGCGGAATCAATTATCCGATCGCGCTCGAGGGCGCGTTGAAATTAAAGGAGCTGTCCTATATCCATGCCGAGGGTTACCCGGCGGGCGAGATGAAGCACGGCCCGATCGCTTTGATTGATGAAAACATGCCGGTCGTGGTACTGGCGCCGAAGGACGGGGTTTACGAAAAGGTGATCAGCAACGTGATGGAAGTAAAAGCACGGGGCGGAATTATCATCGCCGTGGCCGAGGAAGGCGACCGGGAGATCGGCACGAAGACGGTTCATGTGATCCGGGTTCCCTCCGCACCTCCTTTGCTGACGCCGATCGTGCTTTCGATCCCGATGCAGCTCCTGGCCTATCACATCGCCGTCCTCCGCGGCTGCGATGTGGACCAGCCGCGGAACCTGGCCAAGAGTGTGACGGTGGAGTGAGATGGATGAAACTCGGTAAAGAAGAAGTGGAGCATGTGGCGAAGCTGGCGCGGCTGGCGGTGAGTGAAGAGGAGAAGGAGGCCTTCAGCCGCCAATTGTCAGAAATCCTTACATACATCGGAAAACTGAACGAGCTGGATACGTCCAAGGTCGAGCCGACCTCGCATGTGCTGGACCTGAGCAACGTGTTTCGGGACGACATCGTCAGTGAAAGTCTGCCGGCGGCGGATGTGCTGGCTAATGCGCCGGATCGCGAGAGCGATCATTTCCGCGTGCCTAAAATTATCGAGGAAAGGGTGTAGCGATGCTGCGATCGATGTTGCGTTCCAAAATCCACCGTGCGACCGTGACGGACGCCAATCTGGATTACGAGGGCAGCCTAACGGTGGATGAAAATCTGCTGGAGGCGGCCGGGATCCTGCCCTACGAGCAGGTGATGGTTTCCAACATCAACAACGGGGAACGGTTCGAGACCTACGTGATTCCGTCCGGAAAACGCGGGAGCGGGGTGATCTGCCTGAACGGTCCGACCGCGCGAAAAGGCGTGATCGGCGACCGGGTCGTGATCTTCTGTTATGAATATTTCAACGAGCAGGAGCTCCGAACCTATAAACCGATCATCATCAAAGTGGACGACAAAAACAGGCTCATTAAAAAATAGAGGTGTTGTGAACCCGACTCCGCTCACCATCCATGAGCTTCATGAGCAGCTGAAAAATCACAAGACCACCTCCCGGGAATTGACCCGGCGTGTCCTCGATCGTATCCGATCGGTCGAGCCGAAGATTCATGCCTACCGAACCGTGACGGAAGAGTCGGCCATGGCCCAGGCCGAGGCGGCCGACCAATGGCTTCAGTCACCCCGGCCGGTTCATCCGCTGACGGGCATCCCGATCGCTTTGAAGGACAATCTCTGCACGAAGGGAATCCGGACGACCTGTTCGTCAAAAATCCTTGAAAATTTCATTCCGCCCTATGACGCGACGGTGGTCCAGCGCTTAAAAGAATCCGGCGCGGTCATCATCGGCAAGACGAACATGGACGAATTCGCAATGGGTTCCTCGACTGAAAACTCGGCCTTCGGTCTGACGGCCAATCCGTGGGACGTGAACCGGATCCCCGGCGGGTCGTCCGGAGGATCGGCCGCGGCCGTGGCCGCGGATGCCTGCATTGCGGCGCTGGGCTCAGACACGGGCGGTTCGATCCGACAGCCGGCCGCGATGTGCGGGGTCGTCGGCTTGAAGCCCACCTACGGCCGGGTCTCGCGATACGGCCTGGTGGCCTTTGCCTCGTCCCTGGACCAGATCGGTTCGATCACGAAGGACGTGACCGACTGCGCCCTCATGATGGACGCGATTGCCGGACATGATTCATACGATTCCACATCGGCCGATATTCCAACCCCGGATTATGCCCGGGCGCTGAACCGGAATTTAAACGGACTCCGGATCGGAATTCCAAGGGAATATTTCATCGACGGGACGGATCCCGAGGTGCTGCACGCGGTCCGGGAGGCGATTCACGCCATGGAAAAACTCGGGGCGAAGACCCGCGAGGTCCGTCTCACTCATACGGAATATGCCGTGGCGACCTATTATATTCTGGCGACGGCCGAGGCCGGCTCCAACCTTGCGCGCTACGACGGCGTGAAGTACGGCTACCGGGCAAAACCGACGAAGGATTTGCTTGAAATGTACATGAAGACGCGGCAGACCGGCTTCGGGCCCGAGGTCAAGCGCCGGATCATGCTCGGGACCTATGCGCTTTCGTCCGGTTATTATGATGCCTACTACCGGAAGGCGCAATGCGTGAGGACACTGATCAAGGGGGATTTTGACGAGGCCTTCAAGCAGGTGGATGTGATCGTCACCCCGACCGCCCCCACGGCGGCCTTCAAGATCGGCGAGAAGACACAGGACCCGCTCCAGATGTATCTGTCGGACATCTTCACGATTTCGGTCAATATCGCCGGTATTCCGGCGCTCTCGATGCCGTGCGGTTTTACGAAAACGGGTCTGCCAATCGGGCTGCAGATCATGGGCCGTCCGTTTGCGGAGGAGGCCGTCCTCCAGGCCGCCTACGCCTACGAGCAGGCGACCGAGTGGCATAAACGAAAACCAAACATTTAATTTCAAATTTGAAATTTGAGATTACTGTGAAATTAAGATTGCGAGAATAAAATGCCGTCGGTCGAAACAAAACAGGACGTCAAATATGAAGCCGTGATCGGGCTGGAGGTGCATGCCCAGCTCAAGACGGCCTCGAAGATCTTCTGCGGCTGCAGCACGAAATTCGGGGCGGGGCCCAACACGCAGACCTGCCCGATCTGCCTGGGGATGCCGGGAGTGCTTCCGGTTTTAAACCGACGCGTGCTGGAAATGGCGGTCAAGACCGGACTGGCTTTACATTGTAAAATTTCCCCCTACAGCCGGTTTGCCCGGAAGAATTATTTCTATCCGGATCTTCCGAAGGGATATCAAATTTCACAGTACGAACTGCCGTTATGCGAGAAGGGTTATCTGGAGGTGGCCGTCAACGGCCAAATCAAACGGATCGGGATCCATCGGGCCCATATGGAGGAGGATGCCGGGAAGAACCTCCACGAAGGATTGGAAGCGGCAAGCCATGTCGACCTGAACCGGGCCGGCGTCCCGCTGCTGGAGATCGTGAGCGAGCCGGATATCCGGTCAATCGATGAGGCGGTGGCCTATTTAAAAACGCTCCGGGACATTCTGGTTTATCTCGACGTCTGCGACGGCAACATGGAGGAGGGCAGCCTCCGGTGCGAGCCGAACCTGTCGCTGAGGCCGGTCGGCCGGGAGGAATTCGGCACGCGCGTCGAATTGAAGAATATCAATTCGTTCCGGTTTGTACAGAAGTCGATGGAATACGAGTTCCGGCGGCAGGAAAAGCTTCTTCGCGAAGGCGGACGGGTCGCGCAGGAAACCCGTCTCTGGAATACCGAAAAAGAGATCACGGTCGTGATGCGGAGCAAAGAAGAGGCGCATGACTACCGCTACTTTCCGGAGCCGGATCTGGTCCCGTTGATGATTGCGGAGGACCTGATCGAAGAAGTCCGCAAGGGTCTGCCGGAGCTTCCGGACGCAAAGCGCGAGCGGTTTGCACGAGAATATGGGATTCCGGTTTACGATGCAGAGGTACTTACGATCTCAAAAGATCTGGCCCATTATTTCGAGGCCTGCGTCGCGGTCTATGCCCAGCCCAAGACGGTCAGCAACTGGATCATGACCGAGCTCCTGCGGGAACTGAACAACAGGGGTCAGGAGATCGCCGATTGCCCGATTCCCCCGGACCGGTTTGCGGGGCTGTTGAAATTGATCGACGACGGGACGATCAGCGGGAAAATCGCCAAGACGGTTTTTGAGGAGATGTACCGGACCGGCCGATCTCCCGATGAGATCGTAAACGAGAAAGGTCTGGTCCAGATCAGAGATACCGGGGCGATCGAGGCCCTGATCGAGGACGTGCTTCTGGCCCATCCGGGCGAGCGGGAGTCCTACCGACAGGGCAAGGCCCAGCTCCTCGGATTCTTTATCGGGCAGGTGATGAAGCGGTCGCAGGGCAAGGCCAATCCCGGAAAGGTGAATGAACTGCTGAAGAAAAAATTGGGCGAGGAGAAACGATGAGCGCAATTGTTGCCGTTTATGCGAGAGAAATTCTGGATTCGCGCGGGAATCCGACCGTCGAGGCGGACGTTTTGCTGGAAAACGGGATCATGGGCCGCGCCGCCGTGCCCTCGGGCGCATCCACTGGCGAGCATGAGGCGGTTGAGCTACGCGACAAGGACAAGCAGCGCTACCTGGGAAAAGGGGTGACCAAGGCCGTCCGGAACGTGAACGATACGATCGGCCCGCACCTGATCGGGATGGACGTCCGGGAGCAGGCGCTGATCGACCGGATGATGATCGAGCTGGACGGCACGAAGAATAAAGGCAAGCTCGGCGCCAACGCGATTCTGGCCGTCTCGCTCGCCGTGGCGAAGGCCGCGGCCGAGGATGCCGGCCTTCCCCTTTACCGGTATCTGGGCGGCGTCCACGCCCACGAGCTTCCCGTGCCGCTGATGAACGTGATCAACGGCGGCGCCCATGCCGACAATAACCTCGACTTTCAGGAGTTCATGATACTGCCGGTCGGAACGGACCGGTTTCCGGATGCGGTCCGGATCGGGGCCGAGATCTACCATCATTTAAAAGATGTTCTGAAGAAAAAAGGATTCCGAAGCACAGTGGGCGATGAGGGCGGCTTCGCGCCGATGCTGAGCAACAACGAAGAGGCGCTTCAGCTCATGATGAAGGGAATCGAGGAGGCGGGATACAAACCCGGCAAGGACGTGCTCCTGGCGGTCGATGCCGCGGCCAGCCAGTTCTATGAAAAGGGGAAGTACGTCCTTCAGGCGGATCGAAAGCGCGCGCGGTCGTCCGATGAGATGGTCGGCTATTACGAGACGCTGATCGACTGTTTCCCGATCGTCTCGATCGAGGACGGGCTGGCCGAGAATGACTGGAAGGGCTGGCAGCTGATGACCGAAAAGCTGGGCCGGCGGCTTCAACTGGTCGGCGACGATATCTTCGTGACCAATCCGGAGATCCTTCAAAAAGGGATTGCGGATCATGTGGGAAATTCCGTCCTGATCAAACTGAACCAGATCGGCACGCTGACCGAGACTCTTGAAACGGTCGAGCTGGCCAGGCGGTCCGGATACACGACGATCATCTCCCACCGGTCCGGCGAGACGGAAGACACCACGATCGCCGATCTGGCGGTGGGATGCGGCGCCGGCCAGATCAAGACCGGCCCGGTCTGCCGCACCGACCGGGTGGCCAAATTCAACCAGTTGTTGCGGATCGCCGAGGAGCTGGGAGAGACGGCCGTCTTTCGTGGACGGCAGTTGTTTCCTCAAGCCCCCCACGGCCGCTGACTTAAAACCGAGAACTTTCTCTATGGCCCGCTGGAATCGCAGCAAGGAGTCGGCCGACCGGCATCAGAAACTCCGCCGCCGTATCGCATGGGGGGTCGGGCTGTTGGTTTCATTCTATTTGCTGGTTCCCTTGCTCGTGGGGGACATGGGGATCGTGAAATATTTCGAGTTGCGAAGGACGCATCATCAGTTGCAGCAGGAGATTCAGCAATTGTCCGACGAGAATCAAAAGATTCAAGACGAGATCCATGCGCTGTGGTCCGATCCGGCCAAGATCGAACAGCTGGCGCGGGAAAAGCTGGGACTGGTCCGGCCCGGAGAGGTCGTGTACCAATTTCAACCCGCCTCACCCGTCCCATCTCCGTCGGACCCCCCGGCACCGCGGCGGCCATGAGCGACGCGGCCTACCATTCCGGTTATATCGCCATCATCGGCCGTCCCAACGTCGGAAAGTCAACCCTCCTCAATCGGATACTGGAAGAGAAGATCGCGATCATCTCGGACAAGCCCCAGACGACGCGCAACCGCATTCTGGGCGTCAAACATCTTCCCCAGGCCCAGATCGTTTTTCTGGACACGCCCGGAATTTACAAACCCAAATATAAACTGAATCAACGGATGGTGAGGGTCGCGCTGGCAACCCTGGATGAGGTGGACCTGATCTTTTTTGTCGTCGAAGCGACCGATGCCGCCCCAAGCGGCCGGTACGGACCGGCGGCCGGAAGCGGCGATCAGTTCATCATGGAGCGGTTGAAGGAGCTGGAGACCCCGGTCATTCTTGTGCTGAACAAGCTGGACCTGATCAAAAAGGAAAAAACGATCCCGCTGGTGGAGGAATACATGCGGCAGCATAAATTTTCCGAGGTTGTCCCGATCTCGTCGCTGACCGGCGACAACGTGGACCGCCTGATCGAGGTGGCCGTGAAATACCTTCCGGAAGGCGAGCCGTTCTTCCCATCGGACGTCGTGACGGACCAGCCGGTCCGTTTTATCGCGGCCGAGACAATCCGGGAAAAAATCCTCCATCATACACGGGAGGAGATTCCGTATTCCGTGGCGGTCGTGATCGAGGAGTTCGTTGAGGAGCCGGAGCGGCCCGTTCATATCCGCGCCTTAATCATGGTGGAACGGGATTCGCAAAAGGGGATACTGATCGGGAAAAAAGGGGCGATGTTGAAGACGGTCGGGACCGAGGCCCGGCTGGAACTGGAGGCCTTGCTGGGAACAAAGGTGTTTTTGGAATTATGGGTCAAGGTTCAACAGGACTGGCGGTCGGATGAAACGGTTCTGAAAGAATTGGGATATTAGGTTAATATAAACATTAAGAACTGGCCATAATAAGATGTCTTTATTTGAAACAGAAGCGATAGTCCTCAAGACGATCCGGTTGGGAGAAGCGGATAAGCTGGTCACCATTCTGACCGCAAAGAAGGGCAAGGTGAAGGCCGTGGCGAAGGGCGCGCGGCGGCCCCGAAGTCGTTTCGGTGCGGCCCTTGAACCCTTCACGCATTGTAACGTGATCCTGTTCGATAAAAAACCGACCGTGCTGATGCGGATGAACCAGGCCGACCTCCTGCATCCGTTTATCCGGATTCGCGAGAATCTGGAACGGATCGGCGCGGCGGCGCGAATGGTCCAATTGGCCTCGGCCATTTTACCCGAAGGGGAGGCCAATCCGAAAATCTTCTCGTTGCTTCTCGCCGGATTGGGCGAGGTCGAACGGAGCGATCATCTCGAATGGCTGGTTCGTGTCTTTGAGATTCGCTGCCTGAAGCATGCGGGCTATCAGGCCCGCCTGGACCATTGCCTGATCTGCCACAAAGAACTGGATGCGAGGCCGGTCTATTTCTCGCCGAAGAACGGCGGGACGCTCTGCAGTTCCTGCGCGCGGACGATCAGCGATCCGCTGGAGTTCGTTTCATCCGGAACGATTTCTCTGCTCCGCCTCGCGGCCCGGATGAACTGGGCCGGACTGTTCCGCCTTAAGGCGACGCCCAAGATGCTCCAAGAAGTCAAAAACGTCATGGACGCCCACCTCGCCTATGTGATTGGCCGACCCCTATGACGGAATAAAATCTTCCTGTTTCTGAATCGGCTTTCCTGCACGACTTTCCCTTTGACAACCTCGCTGCATCTATCTATAATGACTTGATTTATGGAATTTTAGAGAGGGTAAAAAAACTTGCAAACGGCGATCCGAAATTTTTCAATCATCGCCCACATCGATCATGGGAAATCCACCTTAGCCGATCGGCTTCTGGAGCGGACCGGCGCCATCACCCTTCGGGAACAGCGCGATCAGATTCTGGACGACATGGATCTGGAGCGGGAACGCGGGATCACGATCAAGGCCCATGCGGTCCGGCTCGAATACCGCGCGGAGGACGGCAAGGAATACCATCTTCATCTGATCGACACGCCGGGCCATGTGGACTTCACCTACGAGGTCTCCCGGAGTCTGGCCGCATGCGAAGGCGTGCTGCTGGTCGTGGATGCGACGCAGGGTGTGGAGGCCCAGACGATCGCGAACACCTATCTGGCGATGGAGAACAACCTCGTCATTCTGCCCGTGATCAACAAGATCGACCTTCCGAGCGCCGATGTCGAGCGCGTATCGCGCCAGATCAAGGACGTTTTGGGTCTGGACCATTCCGAAGCTCTGCTCTGCAGCGCCAAGGAAGGGATCGGGATCAAGGAGATTCTGGAGGCGATTATCAAGTATATCCCGCCGCCGCATGGAGAGCCGGACAAGCCGCTCAAGGCGCTTATCTTCGATTCATGGTTCGACAATTACCAGGGGGCGGTGGTGCTGACCCGCGTGATCGATGGCCGGGTGGGGATCGGTTCCAAGATCCGGCTGATGTCCACGCAGAAGGAGTTCGAGGTGATGGATCTCGGATTCCTGACGCCGAAAAAGAGGCCGGTCAGGGAACTGACCGCGGGCGAGGTCGGCTACCTGATCGCCGGTTTTAAAATGGTGAGTGATACGAAGATCGGCGAGACGATCACGGATGCGGTCCATCCGACGAGCGAGGCGCTGCCGGGATACAAAGAAATCATGCCGATGGTTTTCTGCGGACTGTACGCCATCGACAGCGAGCAGTTCGAGGACCTGCGGGACGCGCTGGAAAAACTGCGCTTAAACGACGCCTCCTTTACCTACGAGCCGGAGACGTCGCTTGCGCTGGGGTTCGGATTCCGGTGCGGTTTCCTCGGACTTCTTCACATGGAAATTATTCAGGAGCGACTGGAACGGGAATACAGTCTGAACCTGATCAGCACGTCGCCCACCGTGATCTACAAGATCCTGAACCAGCGGGGGGAATGGCTTTCGATCGATAACCCGGCGAAGCTGCCCGATCCGTCCCTGATCCAGCGATTCGAGGAGCCCTATATCCGGGCCACGATCCTGACCCTGGAGGAATACGTCGGCTCGCTGCTGGCCCTCTGCCAGGAGAAGCGGGGCGTCCAGATCGAGCTGAACTATCTCGACGTGGATCGCGTAATGCTGATCTACGAGATTCCGCTGAACGAGATCATTATGGATTTCTACGATCGGCTGAAATCGGTCAGCAAGGGATACGCCTCGCTGGATTACGAGCATATCGGATACCGCGTGTCGGAACTGGTGAAGGTGGATCTCCTGTTGAACGGCGAGAACGTGGACGCGCTGTCCTTCATCGTCCATAAGGAGAAGGCCTACACCCGCGCGCGGCTGATCTGTGAAAAATTGAAGGAGGTCATTCCCAAGCAGATGTTCGAGATCGCGATCCAGGCCGCGATCGGCAGCAAGATCATCGCCCGCGAAACGATCGGGGCGATGCGGAAAAACGTCACGGCCAAGTGTTACGGCGGCGACATCACACGAAAGAGGAAATTATGGGAGAAACAGAAGGAAGGAAAGAAACGTATGAAGCAGGTCGGGAAGGTGGAAGTCCCCCAGGAGGCCTTTCTCGCCCTGTTGAAGGTGAAAGAGTAGGAGCGCCCTTAATGGATCGCGCACGGCCCCGGTCGGCCTTTCGCGAATACGCGGAAGCGATCGTCATCGCGATTCTGCTGGCCCTCTTCATACGGACCTTTGTCGTTCAGGCATTCAAGATTCCATCCGGCTCGATGATCGAGACGCTCCAGATCGGGGATCACATCCTGGTGAACAAGTTTCTGTTCGGGGTGAAGATTCCGTTCACGGATCGGATCCTGTTTTCTATCCGGAAACCCCATCGGATGGATGTGATCGTCTTTAAGTATCCGGCGGATGAATCCAAGGATTTCATCAAACGGGTGATCGGCGAACCGGGAGACGTGGTGGAAGTTCACAACAAGGTTGTCTACGTCAACCACCAGGCCCTGGTGGAGCCGTATACGATCCACCGGGACCCGATGATCTTTCCGGCCGGGCCCCAGTCGCCGCGCGACAATATGGAACCCCTGACCGTCCCGGAGGATTCCTATTTCATGATGGGCGACAACCGGGACCAGAGCCTGGATAGCCGGTTCTGGGGATTTGTAAAGCGGCCGAAAATCAAAGGGAAGGCCTTTATGATCTACTGGTCGTGGGACGGTCCCAACACCTGGATCCGCTGGAACCGGATCGGACGTCTGATTTCATGACGGCCATGAAACATCAGAAACCGGAGAATATGGGTCGGCTCGTGCGGTACTTCAAGCGGTTTGAAAATGTCCGTCTTCTCGTGGTCGGAGACGTGATGCTGGATCATTATATCTGGGGCCGGGTGGATCGTATCTCCCCGGAGGCCCCGGTCCCGGTCGTCGCGGTCTCGAACGAATCGATCCACCTGGGCGGTGCCGCGAACGTGGCTCAAAATGTGGTGTCGCTGGGAGGAAAAGTCGAACTCTGCGGCGTGATCGGCCGGGACGATTTCGGCGGACGGATCCTTCGGGAACTGAAACGCCTGAAGATCCGGACCGAGGGGATTATTCCGGACGGAGATCGGCCGACCACCAAGAAGACCCGCGTGATCGCGCATAATCAGCAGGTGGTGCGGTTCGACCGCGAACAGCGGCAGGCCGTATCGGAAAAAATCCGGAACGCCATCCTGGAATTTGTCGGCCGCCGCATCCGGCGCGTGGACGGGCTGGTGATCTCCGATTATGCGAAGGGCGTGATCTCGGCCGATCTGATGCGGACGTTGATCGGTCTGGCGCATCAAAACGGCGTTCGGATCATCGTGGATCCCAAGGTGAGTCACATTCCGTTTTACAAGGGAGTCCATGTGATCACGCCGAACACCGTTGAGGCGTTTGGAGCGGCCGGGATGGGGCACGGATCGCACGGATCGGAGGAGGACCTGATAAAGGCCGGGCGGATACTCCTGGAGCGTTTGGGTTGCCAGGCCGTCCTGATCACGCGCGGCGAACATGGAATGAGCCTCTTTGAAAATAACGGAACGGTGACTCATATCCCGACCGTGGCCCGGGAGGTGTACGACGTGACCGGCGCGGGCGATACGGTGATTGCCACAATGGCTATGGGCCTGTGTGCGGGCGCCCCGATGCGGGATGCCGCAATTCTGGCCAATTACGCCGCCGGCATCGTGGTCGGGATCGTGGGGACGGCGACGGTTCCACGGGAGCAATTGACGCATTTTTTGCGGGGACGGGCTCCGTCATGAAGACGGTGATCGTCATACCGACCCGTTATGCCTCCAGCCGTTTTCCCGGAAAATCCCTGGCTCCGGTGGGGGGCAAGCCCCTGATCAGGCAGGTCTGGGAACAGGCCCGGGGCAGCCGCCTGGCCGAACGGGTAGTCGTGGCGACGGACGACGAGCGGATTCGGGATGCCGTGGCCGTCTTCGGGGGCGATGTGGTGATGACGGAAGGCGAATTCCGGACCGGGACGGACCGGCTGGCCTGGGTGGCGGGGAGGGTCGCGGCGGATGCCTATCTCAACCTTCAGGGCGATGAGTTCATTCAGGACGCGCGGATACTGGACGACCTGATCGCCCATTTCATCGAGTCGCAGCCATTGGCCATGGGAACACTCAAACGACCGACGGCCCTTCCGGAGGAGGGAGCGAATCCCAACATCGTCAAGGTCGTGACGGACCGGCTGGGATACGCGCTCTATTTTTCGAGGGCGCCCATCCCGTTTCAGCGGGACCGGGACATCACGCTCGGGTTCGGCGAGGTTCCGTTCTACAAACACCTCGGTATTTATATTTATCGGAAGGACGTGCTTGAAAAACTGGCCCGGCTTCCGACCGGCGTTCTGGAAGATCGCGAAAAATTGGAACAGCTCCGTGCGCTTGAAAACGGGATCCGGATCCGGGTCTGGGAGACAAGCCATGAATCCCTTCGGATCGATACGCCGGAGGATCTTAAGACCGCGGAACGTTTTTTAATGAAGGCGGAGCCGGGACGATCGACATGACGCCGAAGAAAAAAACGGGAAAGACCCGATATCTTTTTGTGACCGGCGGAGTCGTTTCGTCGCTTGGAAAAGGGCTGGCCTCGGCCTCGATCGGCAACCTGCTGGAGAGCCGCGGACTGGCCGTGACCTTTCTTAAGCTCGACCCTTACATCAATGTGGACCCCGGCACGATGAATCCGTATCAGCACGGCGAGGTCTACGTGACGGACGACGGGGCCGAGACGGACCTGGACCTGGGACATTACGAGCGGTTCACATCGGTCGTCATGTCCAAGAAGAACAACACGACCGCCGGCAAGATCTACCACAGCGTCATCACGAAGGAGCGCCGCGGCGATTACCTGGGCGGCACGGTTCAGGTCGTGCCGCATGTGACGGACGAGATCAAGCATGCGATCAGGCGGGCCGCCAACGGCGTGGACGTCGTAATTGTCGAGGTCGGCGGCACGGTGGGCGACATCGAAAGCCTGCCGTTCCTGGAGGCCATCCGCCAGTTTCCATTCGACGTCGGCCGCGAAAACGTACTCTACATTCATGTCACGCTCGTTCCATTCATCAAGACGGTGGACGAATTGAAGACGAAACCGACCCAGCACAGCGTGAACAAGCTGCGCGAGATCGGTATTCAGCCGAACATCCTTCTCTGCCGGACGGACCGTCCGTTGTCGCAGGACATCAAGAAGAAGATCGCCCTGTTCAGCAACCTGGAGAAGGAGGCCGTCATCACGGCCCGGGATGTTGACACGATTTACGATGTGCCGCTCGTCTTTCATCAGGAGGGGCTGGACGATCTGATTGTCCGGCATCTCCATTTAAAGGCGAAACCCCCGGTCTTGAATAACTGGAAAGAGCTGGTGGAGCGGATACGCAATCCCAAACACAAAGTCCGGATCGCGCTGGTCGGGAAATATATAGAGCTCAAGGAATCGTATAAAAGTCTTTGCGAGGCGCTGACCCACGGCGGCCTGCCGCATCACTGCGGGGTGGAGGTGATGTGGGTGGATGCCGAGGAGATCGAGCGGAAGGGGGCCGAACCCCTTTTAAAAATGGCGGACGGAATTCTGGTCCCGGGCGGGTTCGGGAACCGCGGGATCGAGGGAAAGATCGAGGCGATCCGGTATTCGCGTGAATCCAAAACACCGTTCCTGGGCATCTGCCTCGGGATGCAATGCGCCGCGATCGAATTCGGACGGAACGTGGCCGGACTCAAAGGGGCGAACAGTTCCGAGTTTGATCCCAAGACGCGCCATCCCGTGATTCATCTGCTTTCATCGCAGAAGAATCTGGATGACAAGGGCGGAACGATGCGCCTGGGAGCTTATCCGTGTGAACTGGCCAGGGGCAGCAGGGCCTACCGGGCCTACCGGACGGGTCGGGTTGCGGAACGCCACCGCCACCGGTATGAATTCAACAACAACTATCTTGAAACGTTTAAGAAGGCCGGGATGACGGTCAGCGGACTGTATCCTCAAGAACAGCTGGTCGAGATCATCGAGCTTGCGGATCATCCCTGGTTTCTTGCGACGCAGTTTCATCCGGAGTTCCGATCGCGGCCGACCGCGCCGCATCCGGTCTTTCGCGATTTTATCCAGGCCGCTCTTGAGACATCGAAAAACAAATGAAGACGATCAAGCTCTCCCATTTTACCATCGGTAAAGATCGCGGGCTGTTCCTGATCGCGGGGCCGTGCGTGATCGAGACCGAGAAGATGATGATCGAGACAGCCCGGCAGCTCAAAAAGATCGCAACGGACCTCTCAATCCCGCTGATTTTCAAATCGTCCTACGATAAGGCCAATCGCAGTTCGGGCCAGTCCTTTCGGGGCCCCGGCCTCGTCAAAGGGCTCAAAATTCTGCGGAAGATCAAGGAGGAGTTCGAACTTCCGGTTCTCTCCGATATCCATACCGAAGCGGAGGCCGAAGCGGCGGCTGAGGTTCTGGACATTCTCCAGATTCCGGCCTTCCTCTGCCGTCAAACCGATCTGTTGATCGCGGCCGCGAAGACCGGTCGTGCCGTGAATGTCAAGAAAGGCCAGTTCATGGCGCCCTGGGAGATGGGAAACGCGGTCGAGAAGATCGAATCGGCCGGGAATCAAAAAATTCTATTGACCGAACGCGGGGCCAGCTTCGGTTACAACAACCTGGTTTCGGACATGCGGGCGATCCCGATCATGCAGCGTTTCGGCTACCCCGTCGTGTTCGATGCGACCCACAGCGTACAGCTTCCGGGCGCTGCCGGGAAGAGCTCGTCCGGACAACGGGAATTCGTCGCTCCGCTCGCTCGCGCGGCCGTGGCGGCGGGCTGCGACGGACTGTTCATGGAAGTCCATCCCGACCCCGATCATGCCCCGTCCGACGGGCCGAACATGGTGCCGTTGAAGGACCTGCCTGAGCTTCTTAAACAATTGAAACGGATTTATGAGGCGGTCCAATGATCGAGGAGACCGCAAAAAAAGTTTTGCGTCTCGAGGCCCGCGCGATCGAGGAATTGATCGGACGGATCGATCAGACCTTTACGAAGGCGATCGGGATTTTACAGAATTCCAAGGGCCGTGTCGTTGTAACCGGCATGGGGAAGTCCGGATTGATCGGAAAAAAGATCGCGGCCACGATGGCCAGCACCGGAACCCCGGCCTTTTTCCTCCACCCGGCCGAAGGGGTGCATGGCGACCTGGGCATGGTCTCCCGCGGGGATGTGGTCATCATCATTTCCAACAGCGGCGAAACGGAGGAATTGATCACGATCCTTCCGGCCTTTAAGCGTCTCGGCGTGCCGCTCATCTGTCTGACCGGCCATCCGCGGTCCACGCTGGCCGCGAACAGCGATATCGTGATTGACGTCGGTGTGAAGGAAGAGGCCGGCCCGCTGGGTCTCGTGCCGACGGCCAGCACCACCGCGACGCTGGCGATGGGCGATGCCATGTCCGTGGCGCTCTTGGAACAACGCGGTTTTAAGGAGGCCGACTTCGCCTATTTTCATCCGGGGGGGACGATCGGCAAAAAACTTCTGCTCAAAGTGACGGACGTGTGGCACCAAGGTCCGGCCGTCCCCCGCGTAACGGAGAAGACGACGATGAGGGACGTGATCCTTGAAATCACCTCGAAGAAACTGGGGATGACCACGGTCGTCAATTCGCGCGGAAAACTTTCGGGCGTGATCACGGACGGCGATCTCCGTCGATTGCTGGAACGCGAATCCTCTCCGATGCGCAAGAAGGCGGCCGACGTGATGACACGTAATCCCAAGGTGATCGCACCGACCGCGCTGGCCGCCGAGGCGGTTCAGATCATGGAACAGCATACGATCACGACCATGGTGGTGGCGGGAAACGAAGGCCTTTAATATTTATGACGGCACCGGCATCCATCTCATTCGGAAAGCCGGCGTGCAGGTCGGGATCATCACGGGCCGGCAGTCCGCCATCGTGGAGCATCGCGCCTGGGAGTTGGAAATTACGGAGGTTCATCAGAAGATACTGGACAAGCTCAACGTCTATGATCTATTACTTCGCAAATACGGATTACAGGATTCGGAGATGGCTTATATGGGTGATGACGTGATTGATCTCCCGGTTCTTGAGCGGGTCGGTCTTTCAGTGGCCGTTCCCAACGCTCATCCGGATGTCAAAAAACGTGTGGACTGGGTGACGCAAAAAGCGGGTGGATACGGCGCGGTCCGTGAACTGACCGATCTCCTCCTGACCGCCCGTCAATCCTGGCGCCAGACATAACTGATGGCCCGAACCCCGGTTGGAAGACAAGCTCAGAAGGTTCTCCGTTTTTTTCTATGGGCGTCGCTGTCCTGTTTGCGATTCCTGTCGCGTTGGATTCCATGGAACCTGGGTCTTGCACTGGGCAGCGGCCTGGGCTCAGCAGCCTATATCCTTCTTTGCAAAGAACGACGCAAGGCGCTGGATCATCTTCAACAGGCCCTGGGAGGGGAGAGGTCTCCCGATGAATGCCGCCGCATCGCGTTTCGGAGTTTTCAGAATTTAGGACGGACGTTTTTCGAAGTCCTGAATCTCGACCGCTTGACCCGGAAGGATCTGGACCGCTTGGTTCGGTTTGAAGGTGAGGAAGCACTGAAGGCGGCCGCATCGCCCGGTCGCGGCGTTATTTTCGTGACGGCGCATATCGGAAACTGGGAGCTGTTGGGCCTGACCGTGGCGATGCGGTATCCGCTGGGCGTGGTGGCCGCGCCGATCTATGACCCGCGCGTAGAGGAGATCATGATCCGTCTCCGCGCCGCGAACGGCATTGAAACGCTGGTCCGGAACCGTCCCGGATATTTAAAGCGGTTGATCGCGATGCTGCGAAGGGGAGGCGTGATTGGGCTCTTGATTGACCAGGACACAAAAACGGACGGCGTCTTTGTGCCGTTTTTTCACCGGGAAGCCTACACCCCGAGCGGGGCCGCGAGCCTCGCTTATCGCACGGGGGCTTCCGTAGTAGTCGGATTTATCGTGAGGGAGGGTCGTGACCGACACCGAATTGTCGTTCACGGACCGCTGGCCCTTCCTCAAACCGGCGATACCGATCGGGATATCCGGGATCAAACGGCCCGGTTCACGAAGGTGATCGAAGACCAGATCCGCAAAACACCGGAGCAGTGGATCTGGATGCATCGGCGGTGGAGAACACCCAAATGAACCTCCCGAATCTGATCACGTTGCTTCGGATTTTTTTGATTCCCGTTTTCATTCTGGTCTTTCTGACACCCACCGAGCCTCGTTCGGCGGCGGCCGCTGTCATTTTCATGATCGCCTCGCTTACGGATCTCATGGACGGCTACCTGGCCCGGCGCTGGGAACAGATCACGAAACTGGGCAAGTTTTTGGATCCGATCGCGGATAAATTTCTGATTCTTGCGGCCTTGATCCTGTTGGTGGACTTTCACCGCGTTTCATCCTGGATCGCGATCGTCATCATCGGCCGGGAACTCGCCGTGACCGGTCTCCGCGCGATCGCCTCGGCCTCCGGCATCGTGATCGCGGCCGATGACGCCGGCAAGTACAAGATGGCGATTCAGACGATCTCAATCGTGCTTCTGATTCTCGAATACAAGGTCGGTTTTTTCAATTTTCATGTCTGGGGAACCTTCCTGCTCTGGATCTCGATGATCCTGGCGATTCTTTCCGGGGTGCAGTATTTTATGAGATATTTAAGTCAGATCAATTCGGAAAGCATGAAATGAACCCGACTCCCGGCTTCTCCTGGGTTGTGCTGCTGCTCATGGGATACCTGATTGGGTCGGTTCCGTTTGGCGTGATATTTTCCAGGTGGCTGGCCGGGATCGATCCCCGGGAGAAGGGAAGCCGCAACATCGGTTTTACAAACGTCCTGAGAACGGCCGGCCGAATACCGGCCGTATTGACATTGCTGGGCGATCTGGGTAAAGGCTATCTTGTGGTCCGGTTTGCAAGGCCACTGTCCCTGGAAGAATCTTGGGTCTGGCTGGCAGCTCTTTCGGCCGTCCTCGGGCATATATTTCCAGTCTTTTTAGGATTTAAGGGAGGGAAAGGAGTGGCCACTAGTCTGGGTGTCCTCTATGGGATTCAACCACTGCTCGGCTGGATCACGATTTCGATCTGGGGGGTGACGGTCTGGTTCTGGCGGTATTCCTCGCTCGGCGCGATCATCGCGTTCGGTTTGTTGCCGTTGTTAGTTCTCTGGCTTCGTCCTGTTCCGGAGGCCATTATCTTCTCAATGATATTAACCGTACTTATCTTGATCAAACATCGCTCCAACATGATACGCCTGCGATCAGGGATGGAACCTAAAATCGGTCATTAATAAAATGAAACGATCCGTATCATTATATAGAGTATTTCCTCTGGCCGCAGTGATCGGCTTGCTTTTATCCTGGCCGGCCGCGGCTGCCGAATTCAACGGAACGGTCTCCTTTTCAACCCGGCAACTTCCTTCCTGGGCGGAGGAGGCCTGGTTGGAATACCGAACGGAGCGGTCGAACAATCGCTTGAAAGAAGCTTCGGATGTTCTGGGCAGGATTCAAAAGCAGGCGTTGAGTTCAGGAATACGAAACTTCGATCTTCCGGCCGGGGTCCTGGTTCAAGAAGGGGAGGAGGCCTTCTCAAAAGGAAGGATGGATGAGGCGGTCGAATTGGGTGGGGACGCTGTCGAATGGGCACCTGACGATCCGAACGGTTTATTCTTCCTGGCGAAGGCCCGGTTCCGTCAACACCCGTTCAGCCCCGTTCCTGCGCTCGGCACCTATTTTCATGCTTTTTCAGCGGGTGTGGACAATTTCTGGTTC
Source organism: Nitrospirota bacterium (assembly GCA_016200255.1). Classification (GTDB taxonomy): domain Bacteria; phylum Nitrospirota; class Nitrospiria; order JACQBZ01; family JACQBZ01; genus JACQFA01. The sequence goes on from JACQFA010000021.1 coordinate 48,195, forward strand.
ATGTTTTATATGATCGGCCGGTTGGTTCTGATCTTGTTTGCCGGTCTTTTGGGAGGTTTTATCATTTTTTTCGCCCTACTAATGGTTCGATACCTTCCACGGTTGGTTCACAGCCTGCATGAACGGCTGTCGCGCGTCTTTAATAGCGCGGCCGTCTGGGTACTCGCTGTGTCGCTTCTGCTGATGCCTCTCTTCGTCGGGGTCGGCGGGGGCTTTGTCTTTTTATCGGGGCTCTGTCTGGTCTGGTTATATATGTCACGAAGCGAGCGCATCGTAGCGTCGTTATTTGTAGTTACCCTGAGCCTTTCTGCTTTCTGGATGCCCGTGATGCTTTCCTGGTTCACGGCGGATCAGTCAGCCGAACTGGTCTTATTGTCGCGCGTCATCCGGGGCGAGGCCTCCGCAACCGGTGCGGCTCGCACGATGGAAGAGCAGGGTGGAATCGATGGAAATTGGTCCGTTCTTTTTTCCCTGGCGATCCAGAAACGATGGGAAGGGAAGACGGCCGAAGCCCTGGAGCGTTACCAGCAGCTGCGTAAACTGCGGCCGGATCAGCCGGGTCTATTAAACAACATCGGCAACATCTATTTTCTGATGAAGCAGTATGAGGATGCCGTGACCTATTATAAACAGTCACTGGCCAAGGATCCCCGGGATGCGGTCAGCCATTATAATCTCAATCTGGTCTCTCGCGAGTTGCTCCGATTCAACGAAGCCAAACAGGAACTCGAAGCGGCCGAACAAATTGACCTCCCGCTCGTCCAGTCGTATCACGGCCCGGGCCCGATTGATGAGCTCTTTTCCGGTACAACGCTCTGGAAAATTGCCTTTGCAGAGTCACCCGTGAAGGAGGCAAAATCGAGAGGCCTGTTTGGAAATCTGTTCATGCCCCTCTCTCTGGATGCATCTCCGATTCTCCTTGTTTTATTTGCGTGCGGGGTGGTTGGATTGCGCCTGGTGGTCTCCCGGAAATTTACCGCAACTGGCTGCGCGTTGTGCGGACGAGCCATTTGCTTCCATTGCCAGCGGCGAATACTGGACATTAAAACATGTAATCGTTGTTGGAACGGGTCTAAAAATGTCAGGCGAAAAACGGATCTGCGTCAGATCAAAATACGACAACGCTGGATACATCAACTGGCCCGCTGGATTTCGGTTTTTTTCCCGGGTGCCGGCCATTTTTATATCGGATGGGGGGCGCGCGGATTCGTTTTTCTGGCTACGTTTACGGGACTTGTCTTCACCGTTCTATTTCGAAACCGTTTTTTCCAACTTTCGGGTGTACGGGGAGGCGTTCTGGGTTTCGGCGGGTTTCTGGCCGTTCTATCCGGATTGGCGATCTTGTATTTCCAAGTGTTTCGCGACCTGATCAGAGCGTCTCATGAGAAGTCATAGGAAAAGGAAGCATCCATGGCATTAGAAGGTTCCCTCAAAGATTTCGGTCTGGCCGACATCTTTCAATTGATCTACATCCAGAAAAAAACCGGTATTCTAAAGATGAAGAATGTCGCACGAGAGGCTAAAGTCCTGTTCGAAAACGGGCTGGTTGTCACGGCGGACAGTTCCAATCTCGAAGGAATGAATAAAATCGGAGAGGGGCTGCTTCGTACCGGGCGCATCTCTGAGGATCAACTCAAGATTGCACTTGTAACCCAGCGTAAAACAAATGAAAAAATTGGAGTAATTCTTGTTGAAATGGGCGCTGTTGTTAAAGAAGATCTGATTAAGGCTCTCGGTCTTCATGTCAAAGAGGCGATATTCAATCTTTTCCAGTGGAAGGAGGGTTTTTACAGTTTTGAGCCCACCGATATTTCCTATCAACATGACTACTGGCTTCCGATCAATACCGAATTCCTGATCATGGAGGGGGTCCGTCGTATTGACGAATGGCCCTATATTGAGAAAAAAATCCCCAATCTGGACCTGGTTTTTGAGAAGATCAAGGAGAATGAGGATAAGGTCAAGCTCGCCAGATCCGAGGAAGACTCTCTGGACGATATGTTTGGAGAACCCAAGAAGGACATAGGAATCCAAATTACACAGGAGGAAATGGGCATTTACAGCCTTATCGACGGTCAACAGAACGTGCGACAATTGATCGATACCGCAAACATCGGAGAGTTTGAGACCTGCAAAGCATTGAGTAATCTACTGACAGCCGGCCTGATTGTACAAAAATCTGCGGGTGAGCCGAAAAAGATGGATCCGGATAAAGCCGGCAGGGCCCGGCGGATCATACCTATACTTTCTGTCCGACAGATCCTCAGCGGCCTTTTCCTGATCTTATGCCTTGTTTTTTGGGGTTCAAGCTCGGGGAAGTTCGTCGGATCGATAGATCAAATGGTAAAGGCGTCAGGTTTGTATCATGAATTTAAAACAGCGAACCAACTCAAACAGACCGGCTTTTCAGTCTTGTCATATTATTATAGATATAATCGGCTACCGGAATCACTGGAATTGTTAAATGTGGCAGGTTATCCAGCCGGTTTTATCATCGCTTCGGAGGGGAGTGCAGTCGTATATGAACCGGATATTTTAAATGGTTCTTTCAGCATAAGAGTTCAGGACTAGCAGATTTAATAGTTTACATAATATACATTATCAGACTCAAGTAATGAAAAGAAGGTTAAAATAATGAAACAAAACGATTTTGAAACATTCGGCCAATGGCTGTCAAATCGGATCGAAAGCGTACCGTTATTCCACGAGCAGTTCGCGTCCTATCTTGGATATTCAGATCATTTGTTTATAAAGCGGCTCTGCAATAATCAAGAACGACTTCAGCTGAAGGACTGGCCCACCGCAGCAAAACTTTTGCACATACGGCTCGATGAACTTTTAATCGTGATAGAATTTTTTCATCCGGATTGGGTGACGGAATACGATGCATTTGTTTCCGGATGTTTACGCTACCTGTTGTGGCGCGTTGAGCAGAATCAACAACAGGATCTTAATTGGCTTGAATGTTTGTTGTCCTCCGCGCTGGAGGAAGTCATTGAACCGGCCTGTACCGGACGATTTGATTCAACCAAAGACTTGCGGAAGATTGATCGAAGAAAATCTAATCTCAGTGCGGCGCATGACAAGCGGGGTCGACCACGCCGATTGACCGATCTTCTTCACTATCTTAAAAACCAGCTCGGAGTTATGTCGCTCATTCCCCTCTTCGCATCGGGTTTAATCCTGATGCATGCCGCGGGTCTTTTATGAAATTGATGCGACATTTCCGTCGAGAAATCAGCATCGCGTGGTCCGGGCTTGAGAAAGTAGTCATGACGGCCGCCGAACAGACAGCGCATCAGGTGGAGGTCCTGCGTTTATCTTTCCAAATTCATGACAAGGAACGGTTGATGGATGGCGTCTTCGAACGGATGGGACGCTTCCTGAGCGAGTTCCAGGGAAACGATGCGGACAGACTGGCCGGTCATCCAACCTGTCAGTCCTGCCTTTCAGAATTCAAACGCCTCCAGAACGAGCTGAAATTCATTGAACGGAGACGATACGACCTTCGGGAAGAGAACGTGGGCACAAAATGGGCGGAATTTGTTGAGTCGGTCTATAAAAGTGGCATGACTCTTGAATTTTTAATTCTTCCATTCCATTTGAAGCCTTCGTCCATGACGTTACAGGAATTGTCACTGCCGCAAGGCACTCTCGTGATTGCAATACAGCGAAAAAAGCGTTTTATACAACCGCACGGAGGCGTGATGCTCCGACGAGGCGATCGTTTGACCTTGCTCGGTCCGCCGCAACAGATGATTCAGGTCCTGGAACGGTTTGCGTCTCCGCATTGATCAAATGCCGGACCCGGCTTTCCACAATTCTTGTGGAAAAGCTGTGGCTAACTCTGTTAATATACCCAGTGAAGGCTTGATCCGAGAGGCTTCGCACAAAGTGCTTAAAAAATGTGCAATGATAGTTTCGTGATGTTAAGTGGTTGTGAGATTTTGCTATAAATCAGTCCCGATCGAATGATTTAGATACTTGTGTTTTGAAGATCACTTTGTTAAACTATGCCCATATATGGTGTTCTTGCCTTGGGGGTCACAAGCACGACGTTGTTCATTTTAAATTTGTCATTGTAAAAAGGAGGAATCAGATGTTGAACGCAAAGGCTCTAAGAGGTCGATCTATTTTGGCGCTGTTCGTGGTTTTGGTTTTTCTTTCTCTGTCGGTTTCGGCGCCATCTTCTGCGACCCCGTTAAAAGATAACGCAGGAACGAAAGTGCTGCAGGATCTGCAGAATGTTTTTGTGGATCTCGCCGATCGTGTAAAGCCGGCCGTGGTTAATATCTCTCCGGCAACCCATCCAACGGCCAAACCGGGAGAGTCGCCGCACGGCAGCCGTCCTCCGGAAGGATCGGGATCCGGTTCAGGTGTGATCATTGATAAAAAGGGATATATCGTGACAAACAACCATGTCGTGGGTGAGGCGGCCGAGGTTGAGGTCCGGTTATCGGACAAAAGCCATTTTACCGGGAAAGTGGTGGGTAAAGACCCCGACACCGATGTGGCCGTTGTGAAGATTGAGGCGGGCCGTGAGCTCCCGTATGTCACGCTGGGCGACTCCAGTACGGTTAAGGTGGGACAGTGGGTGATCGCGGTCGGCAACCCGTTCGGTCTGGATCGGACCGTAACGGTGGGCGTCGTCAGCGCCTTGGGACGTGAAAATGTAAATCTCTCCCGGTACGAGGATTTCATCCAGACGGACGCCTCGATCAATCCCGGAAACAGCGGCGGTCCCCTCTTTAACATCTACGGGGATGTGATCGGAATCAATACGGCGATCATCAATTTCGCCCAAGGCATCGGTTTTGCGATTCCCTCCAACATGGTTCAAAACGTGATGAATCAGCTGATCTCCAAGGGCCGGGTGGTCCGCGGCTGGCTGGGCGTGGGTATTCAACCGGTGACGGCCGATCTGGCAACAAAGTTCAATGTGAAGGAGGAAGAAGGCGTTCTGGTGAATGAAGTCTTTGAGGGTGATCCCGCCTCCAAGGGAGGAATGCAGCCGGGAGATATCATTGTTAAGTTGGACGGAAAAGTGGTCGACACCCCGCAAACGCTCTCACGCTTGATCGCACAGCTCCAGCCTGGGAAGGACGCCGCATTTGAAATCATCCGTGACGGCAAACAAAAGAATCTGACCGTCAAGCTGGGAGAACGGAAGGAGGAAGCCATAACGGCCTCGATTCCAAAGCAACCCGACATGGTTTTAGGGTTGAATGTTCAGGATCTGACGCCGGAACTGGCTGATCGCTTCAAGCTCAAGGATGAAAAAGGCGTATTGGTGACCAAGGTCGAACCCGGAAGCGCGGCCGATTCGGAAGGCATCAAGGAGGGGGATCTGATCAAAGAGATCAACCGGAGCAAGGTGACGAATTCGGAGGAGTTCAAGGGTGCGATCGAAAGAGTCAAGAAGGGCGAAAGCGTTCTGATCCGTATTATCCGTGAGAGCCGCGCCTTTTACGTGGTTCTAAAAACGCAGCCTGAATAATAAAACAAAACGATATCCGCACCAAAGGCCCCGTTTAATAAAATTAAACGGGGCCTTTTTTTGTCTCTAAAACTTTGCAGGTCACAACGGGCTGTGATATGATTAGTCATTAATTTCTTGAAGGGCTCCATGAAGCGTTACCGGTTTGATGTCATAATCATCGGCTGTGGACCCGCCGGCGCGACAGCCGCCGTGACCCTGGCCCGTGCCGGGTTGTCCGTGCTCGTTTTAGAAGCCGGGGTGTATACCGGCGCCGAGAACTGGTCCGGCTGCGTTTATTTCACCGAAAATCTGGCCCAACCGGATGCTTTTGGCGAAGCGGCCGTTTCGGCTGCACCGTATGAGCGCCGTCTGGTTCGACGCGGGATCTTTCTCCATAACGGACTGGATCAGATCGGCCTTTCCTATCAAAACCCGGAAATCTTTCATCACTGCTATACCGTTCTCCGTCCTGTCTATGATCCCTACTGGGCCGGACTCGCCCGGGCCCAGGGGGCAATTATCTTGCCACAGACCACGGTAACCTCCCTGATCCGCCGGGGCGGCCGGGTGGTCGGCGTCGAAACCGAACATGGGCCGGCCTATGCCGCTGTGACCTTTATTGCCGAAGGCGATGCGTCTCATCTGATCCGTCGGGAGCGCCTGGAGCGCGTGACAACTCCTCATTTCATGCAAGGAGTCAAAGCGGTTTTCAGCCTGCCGCAAGCCGTGATTGAAGAGCGGTTCAATCTTGCAGCGGGGGAAGGCTGCGCGTACGAATACCTGATCCGAAACGGCCAAACCGGCGGTCAAACGCTTCATTTGAATATCGGCGCGTTCCTCTATACGAACCGGGATTCCGTTTCGTTCGGTTATGTCGTTCCGCTTGATAATTTAAAAGAGAACTATCGCGGGGATCATGGCCGGCTTCTGGAGTGGATCCGCGGGCTTTCCCATTTTGAAGCGCTTCTCAAAGGAGCCACCTTATCGGCTTATGGCACGAAACTGATCCGAAGCGGTGGACTGAAGGAACAACCGATCCTGGTTGAAGACGGACTTGCGGTGGGCGGGGCCGCGACCGGTTTGGGGATTGATCTCCCCTATCCGAATTTCACCGGCCCGGCCTCGGCCAGTGGTTTGATCTTTGCCCGCGCCGTACGGGGATTGTTGTCCGATAGCCAGGCGATCACGGCCGACCGGTTGCGGCAGAGTTATCTCGAACCGTTAAAAGCCAGTGTTTACGGTCTGAACGCGGAATGTTTATCGGCCTGGCCGGATTATTTGGAAAACAGCCGGACATTTTTCGGCCGTTCGGCCGATCTGGCCTGCGGCCTGGCCCAGTTCCTGTCCTGCCCTCAGACCCCCTTGCGGCAGACCGCCCGCTTCCTGCGCGGCCATATGACGATCCGTGCGCTTCGCGAATTGTTCAAAGACGGGATCAAAATGCTGGGCGCTTCGGGACTCGGCCCGGCATTATTCTGCGGCCTGACCCCTTCCGTTGTGGGGAGATGGATACTGAACCTTTTCAAACGACCTCCGGAACCCGATCCGGGCTTTTCGATTTCGATCCGGTTCAAGGATGGCCGAACGTTCGATATCCAAAAATTTCCCCGGCCGATCCAACGGCTCCTGACTCGGTTGTCTCCCGGTCTGGCCGAAGGGATGAAACTTGTTTATGCCAATGATGGAAAACCCTTATCTGAAAAGTTTTCAAAAGCCGCCCGGGCCGTCCTCAATCGAGTGAAATTGACCGATTGGATCACCTTCCCCTTATTTGTGTTTTATCTGGCGGGCCTGTCCCTGGCCTCGA
>JACQFA010000018.1 GCA_016200255.1 Nitrospirota bacterium
AGGTGACGACCCATCTTCGCAGTCTGATTGAAAGCGGTCAGATCACGGAGGTCGCCTCCGGTCTATTTAAGTGCCGTCTTTTCTTCGAACTTGAAAAGAGCATAGAGCATGCTTTTATCGGCGGAATGGGAAATAACCGCTACCGGTTTAAGTCCCCCATCTTCCGTCTTAACATCGGTGTTCTTTCGGTCTATTTCATCCATGACTCCAAAAAGAAGGAGTGGTTCTTGACGGTTCGGGATACGACGATCGGGAGGGATTACTGTCTGGTCCGGCGCCTTGGAGACGGCACCTATCTGTTCGGAAGCCGTCCACCAGCGGCGGGGGAAGAAAATTACGTGCAGATCGCAGGTCGTTATATCGAAAAAAAACATCTGACGCTTACGATATCCGGCGATGAAATCGGCATCGAGGACTATAATACCGCCAATGGAACGCGCATTGATCTTCTCACGAAAGAGGGCCTGGCCCGTTATCAGCTGGCCGCCCAGGCCTTCTTAAAAGCCACCGAACCGCAACATCAGAAGGACCCCGTCAAACGGGGCCGGTATGTGCTGGAGCAGCTTCTTCACCAGCATCAAAACTATGAAACGACCTTTTTCGGCGCCGTTCTTGATTGGCTTCTGATCGCAGTTTAACGAACACCGAGAAAACAGGAAATGTCGTGAATCGTCAAGAGATCGACCAATCCATCGATGAAGTGACCCGGGCGATCGAGAATCTGAACCGGGTTTTTGATAAACGCGCGTCCGACCTGAAGCAGGCGGGTGATACCAACGGTCTGCAACAATGGGCGAAGGCCTGTCAGGCCATGCGGGACAGTGGGAATATTTATATTACCTGGGCCCAGCATTATGCCCGATTGTCCGACCCGACCGCCCCGTCCGAAGAAGATGACGATTTTTTAAATGAAGGGACTGTCTGGGATAAATCCCCGACTGGGCCCTAGCCGATCGTACATCGCGGCGCACAGACCTTGCGCTTGCAACCTCCCCTGAATTCCTCTATAATTCCATGGATTTCTTTAAGACATAGGAAAGGTTGAGGCATGCCCGATCCCGGATTGATCATGTACGAGGAGGAGTTCAAGCAGATTGATGCCGAACTCCGCCGCCTTCATCAGCAGGCCAATGCCAAGGTGACTTTTCTGGTGGACAAAAACGGCCAGTTGATTACAGCCGTCGGTGAAACGGAGAATCTGGACACGACCTCCCTGGCCTCGTTGACCGCCGGAAATATCGCCGCCACCGGCGGGATGGCCAAACTTCTGGGTGAAAAGGATTTTTCAATTCTATTTCATGAGGGGGAACGGGACAATATTCATATTTCGCTTGTCGGCCGGGTTATTCTGGTGGTGATCTTCGACCAGCGATCCTCTCTAGGGCTGGTGCGTTTAAGGGTTAAAAAAAGCGTGGAGATTCTGAGCCAGATCTTGCAAAAGATTCTGCAACAGGTGGATCGGGCTAAGGCCCCGAGCGGATCGGGAGGATCGGGCAAGGAACAACCCAAATCCCCTTTTTCCGAGATCTCGGAAGATGATATTGACAAGCTGTTCGGCTGATCGCCGATAATCGACTGGCATTCAACCCGGGATTAGGTCTGCATGTCGTTTATTAATTACTCATCGCGCGAGATCAACTGCAAGCTCGTCTTCTATGGTCCCGGTCTGTGCGGGAAGACGACCAACCTTCAATACATCTATAAAAAGACGAATCCGGACAGCAAGGGGAAAATGATCTCATTGGCCACGGAAAGCGAACGAACACTGTTTTTTGATTTTCTGCCGCTGGCCCTCGGAAATATCAAAGGCTTCAAGGTCCGATTCCATCTCTACACCGTCCCCGGACAGGTCTTCTATGATGCGAGTCGGAAGTTGATTCTCAAAGGGGTGGACGGCGTGGTATTTGTGGCCGATTCCCAGGCGGAGCGGATGGAGTCCAACATCGAGAGCATGGAGAACCTCCGCAAGAATCTGCAGGAGCAGGGATACAATCTGGACCAGCTTCCGTTCGTCATCCAGTACAATAAGCGCGATCTTCCCAGCGCCGTATCGGTGGATGAACTGAACCAGGCCTTAAACCCCAAAGGGGTTCCTTTCTTTGAGGCGGTCGCTCCCCAGGGACCGGGGGTCTTCGAAACGCTGAAGGAGATCGCCAAGCAGGTGATCATGCAGATTAAGAAGGGCGCCTAAACGGAACGTCGAATCCTTCCTCGTCGTCGTCGGGATCGTGACGGAACGACCGAACTCGCCGCCTCCAACGCCTCGTAATAGTCATAATCCAGAAGATGGTACAGTTCCATCCGGGTCTGCATCCGGTCGAGCAGGCGCGTCGGGGTTCCGGCGCGTTTGAGCTCGAGGAGGGCTTCTTCGGCCGACTTCATCATGATGCGGAAGATCGTCATTGGAAAGATCACGATCCGGTATCCCATCCGGTCCAGATCCTTGACCGACAGATACGGACTTTTCCCGAACTCGGTCATGTTGGCCATCAAGGGCGCCGGGACGCGGTCGGCGAAACGCGAAAACTCCTCGGCCGATTCCAGCGCCTCCGGAAAGATCAGATCCGCGCCGGCATCCCGATATCGTCGGCCCCGATCCATCGCGGCCCTAAACCCCTCCACCGCGCGCGCATCCGTCCGCGCAATAATGACAAAATTGGGATTCGTCCTGGCTCGCGCCGCCGCCCGGATCTTCCGGACCATGGTCTCGACCGGGACGATCCGTTTCCCGGCCAGGTGCCCGCATCGCTTCGGGTTCTCCTGGTCTTCGAGTTGGATCGCGGCCGCGCCGGCCCGTTCCAGCTCGCGCACCGCCCGCGTGACGCTCAAGGGGCCGCCGAATCCGGTGTCGGCATCGACGATCAGAGGGATGCCGCATGCGGATGAGACGTAGGCGGTCTGTTGCACCAGCTCGGTCAGTGTCAGCAGCCCGATATCGGGGAGGCCGGTCATCGCATTGGTCAGTCCGGCGCCGGAGAGGTAGGCTGACTGAAAGCCGCATTGCTCGACCAGCCGGGCCGTAACGGCATTGAAGACGCCGGGGGCGACGACGATCCCTTGATTCAGTAATCTTCGCAATTGCGCGGGCGCCGTCATTGAGACCGTCCTTTCTTCGGGATGGAGCAGAGCAAAAGCAGTTCGTCCATTTTTTTCATTGAGTCCAGTTTCCAAAGGCGATCCAATAGACGCCGGATCTGTGGTTTGGGAAGCACCCGCGCCGTCAGCGCAATAAATTTTTCCTCCAGCTCCTGATCCGACAGGGAACGTTTCGGATGTCCTTTGGGATAGGTGACTTTGAGTGTATGCGTCTTTCCATGGATCGTCTTGACTTCGATTTGGTTCGGCATCGCTTCGGGGTAGGCCTGGTTTAAGTCCGGATCGGCGATGACCGTTACCTTCCGGATGAGCGAGCGGAGTTTGGGGTCCGCGATCCTTTCATTAGTGAACTGGGAAAGCCCGACCTCGCCGTCCATGAAGGCCGCTGCGACCAGATAAGGCAGACTGTGATCGGCCGTCTCCCGGCTCTTGGGGTTCCACTTTTCAGGATCTCGCCCGATGATCTCGACCGCCGCATCGAATGTTCTGACCGTGATCGCATGAATCTCTTTGACCGAAAGTTGCGGCCGAAGGAGCAACGCAGCTTCAATCGCGCTCTGCGCGTGGTATTCGGCCGGATAGAATTTAATATAGGTCTCCAGGATCTTGAATCGATGTCCCTTGTCATCAAGCGCCGGCAGTTCAAACGGTCCGGTGACCTGTTTGAAGAATCCTTTTTCGCCCTCGAACAGCGGCGCCGGGCCGGTCATTCCCTGCCGGGCCAGCTGCGCCGCGAAGATCCCGTTCCGTGCGGCATTGGCAAACGCGGCCCCTTTCCACTTCGAAAGTTCTCCCACGCGGGTCTGCCGAAGCGCGACATTGGGGACGCCGGCCAGCCCGAGCGCATGAACCATCTGTATCTCTGAAAGACCCATCAGTTTGGCGGCGATCAATGCGGTGGACAGTGCGCCGTAGGTGACATGATCCCATCCCCGCGTGCGCAGTGCGGCCGCATCGCACAACCGGCATTGGACTTCATATCCGATGATGATCGAGGCGATCAGTGCCTTTCCATCGGTGCCTTCGGCCTCTGCCTCGGCCAGTGCCGCCGCGATATTATCGCTGGGATGGGCCGGTTCCTTTGAAAGATAGGTGTCATTGTAGTCCAAATAGCGGATCATCGTTCCATTGGCAAAGGCGGCCAGATCCGGCGAGGATGGATGCGTCGTACCGAGGAGGGTGGCGGGCCGGCGGCTCGTGACGGCGCGGGCCACCTCGCGGGCGATGCGACAGGGTTCAAAATCAAACGCTCCGAGCGAGCAGCCGATCGAATCGATCACCCGCCGTTTCGCTTCATGGACGACATCCTCGGCCAGCTCGTTGAAGGTCAGACGGCGGGTAAAAGCGGCCAGTTGCTCGGCGACGGTCGTCATCGGCGGTGCAGCCCTTTGGGTTGTTTGGTTTGTCGCGTTCTTCGATCCAGATCGTTCAGTCCTTGGATCAGCGCGTCGATTCCTTGCTGCCGGAGCGCCGAGACTTTGAAAACCGGCGTGGGATTCCCCGGATCGGACAGCCCGGCCAATTGAAGGGCCATCCGGTCCGCACCGGGGAGGTCGGCTTTGTTGACGACGAAAAGGTCCGCAATCTCCATGAAACCGGCCTTTAGAAACTGGACCTCGTCGCCCATCGCGGGGTTGACGACGACCACGGTGGTGCGCGCAATCGAGGCGACGGCCGTCTGGTCCTGGCCGATCCCAATCGTCTCGATGAAGATCCAATCTATTCCGAGGGCCTCCAGCACGTGCAATGCCTCGGCCACCACCCGGACCGGAAGCCCGCCCGGCGCGCCGCGCGAGGCCAGGCTGCGGATGAAGACGCCGGAATCGGTCAGATGATCCCGCATACGGATTCGGTCTCCCAAAATCGCCCCGCCCGAGATCGCACTGGTCGGGTCCACGGCCAGAATGCCCACCCGCCGCCGCAGGCGGCGGCAACCGGTCGTGAGCGCATTGATCAGGCTGCTCTTGCCGGTCCCGGTCGGTCCCGTGATCCCGATGATGCATGCCCGGCCGGTGTCGGGGGTCAGGGCTCTTAAGATCGGGATCGCCGACGGGTCTCGCCGCTCGATCGCCGTGATCAGCTTCGCCGCCGCTCGAAAATCGCCTTTTCGTATCCGTCGGATTATATCATTCATCAAAACAGTCTGCTCTCGGGCATGGGGGCCTTACCCTTTTAACAATTCCTTCGCGATGACCAAGCGCTGAATCTCGGAGGTCCCTTCGCCGATTTCGCACAGCTTGGCGTCGCGAAGATACCGCTCGACCGGCCGGTCCCTCAAGTAGCCATACCCGCCGTGAATCTGCATCGACTGATTGGCGATCCGCGTCGCGGCCTCGGACGCATACAGCTTGGCGAAGGAGGCCTCCTTGGTGTACGGTCGTCCCTGATCCTTCAGCCAGGCCGCTTGATAGACCAGGAGCCGCGACGCCTCCAGTTCCGTGGCCATGTCGGCCAGCATGAATTTGACCGCCTCCTGTTCGGCGATCGCCTTTCCGAACTGGATGCGCTCCTTGGAATAGGCCGCCGCCGCTTCGAACGCGGCCCGGGCCAGCCCGACCGCCATCGCGCCGATCCCGATGCGTCCGCCGTTTAAGAGCTCCATGGCTTGATGAAAACCGTCATGGAGTTTCCCGATCAGGTTTTCGGCCGGAATCCGGACGTTCTCGATCGTCAGGGGCGTGTTGTCCGAACTCCGGACACCGAATCGGTCCGTCTGGGGTCCGGCGCTCAGGCCCGGCGTTCCTTTTTCAACCACGAAGGCCGAGATGCCTTTAACCCCCTTGCTTGGATCGGTCGAGGCCAGGATGACGTAGATCCCGGCGACGGATCCCTGCGTGATGAACATCTTCCGTCCGTTGAGAACCCACCCGTCGCCTTCGCGCCGCGCGGTCGTCTCCAGGGCCGAGGCGTCCGAGCCGGCCTGGGGCTCGGTCAGGGCCCAGGCGCCGAGCTGTTCGCCGGAGGCCAGCCGCGTAACGAAACGGCTGCGCTGGTCTTCATTTCCAAATTGATGGAGATGGCCGGCAGCGAGGGCGTTATGGGAGGCGACGGTCATCGCGAGCGAGCCGTCCACGCGCGCGATCTCCTCGATCACGACGGCGAAACTGATCGTGTCCCGCCCCGCGCCGCCATACGCTTCCGGGATCAGAATCCCCAGATATTTCATCCGGGCCAGTTTGGGGATGATTTCCGATGGAAAGCGGCCGGCCCGGTCCCGTTCGGCCGCGCCGGGTGCGATCTCGGCCCCGGCAAATTTGCGGATGGTTTGCTTGAGCTGCTTCTGCTCTTCCGTAAGGTCGAATCTCATCGATCTAAGTCCCTTTCGGTATGATTATATTCTATTTCTTGCAGCCCGCCAACGCCTCCTCGAGGATTACCGGGCCTTGGCGATCTCATCGATGGCCGACGGGTTTTCGATCGAAGAAAGATCGCCCAGATCGGCCTGGCCCAGGTATTTCGCGCGGATAATCCGTCGAATGATCTTGGCCGAGCGGGTCTTGGGCAGGTCCGATACGAATCGTATCTCCTTGGGCCGAAGGGTCTTCCCCAGCGCGCGAGCCACCTGTTCCATCAATCCCTCCCGCAGTGCTTCATCGGGGGTATATCCCGGCCTGAGTACGACGAAGCCGACCACCTCTTCTCCCTTGATCGGATCCGGCACACCGATCGCGGCTGCTTCGGACACCGCCGGATGGGCGATCAAGGCCTCCTCGATTTCGGCCGGCCCGGTCCTTCGTCCTGCAACCTTGATCGTGTCATCCGATCGTCCTTCGAGGAACCAGTAGCCGTCCGGGTCGATGAAGGCCCAATCTCCGTGGAACCAGACGTTGAGCCACCGGGACCAGTAGGTCTCCAGGTAACGGCCCGGATCTTTCCAGAACCCGCGCGTCATCGAGGGCGCGGGCTTCTTGCAGACGAGATGGCCCCGCTGCCCCCGCACGGGCCTTCCCTCATCGTCGAACACGTCCACATCCATCCCGAGCCCCGGTCCCCGAAGAGTGCAAGCCTTTAAGGGCGTGATCGGGAGGGGGGCGAGAAAGCAGCCGATGATCTCGGTTCCTCCCGATATATTGATGATCGGGATCCGCCCGCCGCCCACTTTATGAAAGAACCACGAATAGCTTTCGGCGTCCCACGGCTCGCCGGTCGAACCCAGAATCCGAAGCGAGGATAAATCATGCCGCTTGACCCAATCGTCACCGGCCCGCATCAGCATCCGGACAGCGGTGGGGGAGATCCCGAAATGGGTGATCCGAATTTTCCGGACCAGGTCCCAGAGGCGGTCCGGTCGGGGATGATCGGGGGCGCCCTCGATCATGACGGCGGTGCCGCCGAAGAGATGCACGCCGATGATCATCCAGGGCCCCATCATCCATCCGATATCCGTCAGCCAGAAGAACCGATCGTCCGGTTGGAGGTCGAAATGGTAGCCCAGCTCCTTTCCGATCTGAGCCAGGCAGCCCGCATGGGTATGCACCGCCCCTTTCGGGCGGCCCGTCGTTCCGGAGGTGTAAAGGATCATCGCCTCGTCCTCGGAATCCATCGGCTCGGTGACGCACGTCTCCGGCCGGCCTTCGATCAGGGCGCTGTATCGGAGATCCCGTTTCGCATCCCAGGGAATCTCAGTCCCGAGGTGATCCACCACCACGAGATGCCGGAGCCCGGGAATATCCGCGGCCGCGGCGTCCGCCTCCGGCTTGATCGGCCGGATTTTTCCCCGTCGGAGCGAGGCGTCCGCCGTGATGAGGACCTTAGCGCCGGCATGGGCCAGGCGGGCGGCGAGCGGCGCCGAGGCAAACCCGGAAAAGATGGGGATGACGATCAGCCCGAGCTTGAGCCCGGCATACAAGGCCGCCACGGTCTCGGGACAAAAGGGCATATACAGCCCGAGGGTATCCCCTTTCTGAAGGCCCAGGGCCTTCAGCCCGTTGGCGAGGCGGCAGACCTCCCGGTTGAGTTCTCCAAAGCTCAACGTCCGAAGCGCGCCCTCTTCGCCCTGCCAGACGAGTGCGGTCTGTTCGGAGCGGGCGGGGAGATGGCGGTCGAGGCAGTTATGGACGATGTTGGTCTTTCCGCCGATAAACCATCGGGTCCAGGGAATGCCGTCCGCGCTGTCCAGGATCTTTTCATACGGACGATACCACTCGATGCCGAGATCCTTCATCGCGGCGTCCCAGAACCATTCGATCTCGGATGTGGACCGCGCGATCAGTTCCTCGTAGGTTTCAAGTCCGTGTTTGGCCATGAAGCGGCCGATATTGGAGGCGCGGATCTGCGTTTCGGTCGGCCGCCAGAGGATCTCCTTCGTCATGGCCTCGCCTTCGGTTCGAACCAGACATCCGTGACCCGGAAGGAGGGCGTCGACGAAAATCGGGCGGCCACTTCCATCCCGATCCGGACCTCCTCCGGCCTCGCCCCGATCAGCCTCGACAGAAACAGCGTCTCGACGCCTTCGAACGCCACCAGGACCAGAATGAAGGGCGTCTCGTCCAGAAACGCTTCACCGCCATAGTAGCAGGTGGTGTAGGTATGAATCGTGCCTTGCTTGGGAATCGCGCGCCATTTCGTGGCCCCGCCGCATCGGTAGCAATGGGATCGCGGCGTGGCATAGGTGACACGGCATTTGGGGCAGTGACTTCCCAGCAGTTTCCCTTTTGTCAGACCGGCGAAGAAGGGGGAGTCCTGCGCATAGGAGTGACGGTAGACGATCTCATAAGGGTCCCTGATGATCAACGGGTCGAGGCCGTATAGAACCGTTTCGGAAGATTTTCGGCTGCGTCGTTTCATGGTTTCTCCATGACGGTGACGGTGATGTAGGTGCCGGTGCCGGCGTGGCTGTGAATCAGGCCGCGTTTCGCGTTCCAGACCTGCAGCGTTTCCTTTTTCATATGTTTTTTGATCGAGCCCTGGAGCTGCCAATAGGCAAACACGGCCTGCATCAGCCCCGTCGCCCCGACGGGATGGCCGCAGGCCAGCAGACCGCCCGAGGGATTGACCGGCAAGGTCCCCGGATTCGCCAGTTTGAGTCCGTAATCGACATTGGACAGGAACGGATGTCCGTCCTCCACGAATTTCCCTCCCTCGCCGTATTTGCAGAGGCCGAGATCTTCATAGGTCTGGATCTCGGAGGAGGTGTAGGCGTCATGAAGCTCGATGAAGTCGAGCTCCTCGAGCGGACGGGTGATGCCGGCCATTTCATACGCGAGCTTTGCGGCCATCCGTCCGCCGCGGAAGGAATGCACCCCGGGATATTTGAGATGCCGGTAATCGGCCGCGCGTTCATGGGGCAGGAGCGGGACCTTCCCATGCGGCCGGTCGGCCATCCGCATCGTGTCCGAACCGGAGCCGACCCCCGTGATCGCGATCGGATCGCGGCCGAAGCGTTCGGCGCTTTTCTCGTCGGCCAGGATGCAGACCGCGGCCCCGTCCGACATCGTGCAGATGTCGAGCATCGTGAGCGGATCGGCGACCATCAGAGAGGAGCGGACTTCCTGGACCGTGAGCCGCCGGGGTTTCTGGGCGAACGGGTTGTAAAGGGCGTTGGCATGATTCTTCACCGAGACGAGCGCCATCTGTTCCGCCGTGGTGCCGAACTCGTGCATATGCCGGCGCACCATCATCGCGTAATAACCTGTGTAAAAGCCGCCGACCGGAAAATCAAAGTTGGTGTCCGAGGCGAGGGCGATGAATTCGTTTCCTTTCCAGGTATTGACGCGGGACATTGTCTCAAAACCGAACGCCACGCAGACCGACATCCGGCCCGAGGCGACGGCCTCCCAGGCCGACTGGAAGCAGAGGCCGCCCGTCGCGCCTCCGCCCTCGATCCGCTTGGAGGGTTTGGGGCAGAGGCCGAGATAGTCCTGGACCATGCTGGCGGCCTTCAGTTGTCGGGTAAAATGGTCCGAGAAGTAGGAGCCGACCGCGCCGTCGATCCGATCCGGTGTAAGGCGGGGAACCTCGGCCAGCGCCATGTCGTACGCCTCCTTCACCATCAACCGGAAATCTTTGTCATCGTATCGCTTCTTAAACGGCGTGATCCCGCCGGCGATCATGTAGACCCGGGGATCAGTTTTTATTGACGGCATGCGGTTTGATCTCCTCTTTGACGAACGTGATGATCTCTTCCATCGAGGTTCCGGGGGTGAAGACGGCCCGCACCCCCAGTTTCCGGAGGGGGGCGATGTCCTTATCCGGGATGATCCCGCCGCCGAAGACGGCGATCTCGGACGCCTTCTGTTTTTTGAGAAGCCGCAGCACCTGTTTAAAGAGCGTCATATGGGCGGCCGACAGGATGGACAGCCCGATCGCATCCACGTCTTCCTGGACGGCCGACTGGACGATCGCCTCCGGCGTGTTGTGCAGTCCCATATAAATTACCTCGATTCCGGCGTCGCGAAGCGCCTTGGCCACGATCTTCACGCCCCGGTCATGACCGTCCAGCCCGATCTTGGCGATCAGGACTCTCGGCCGGGGCGATTTCTTAGTCTGTCGTGTCACGAACCGCCTCCAGTGAGAGTTTTCCATCCGTGTTCTTGAGATAGCCCATCGGGATGTCCGGGTCGTGCTGGAAGATCAGAAGCCAATGGCCGTCATGAGCCTGCTGAAGGATTTTTTTCTTGGTTTCAAGCGTCTTGAGCGGGAAAAGATCATAACCCATGATGTAGGGATAGGGGAGGTGGGCGATCATCGGGATCAGATCCGCCAGAAAAATCGCCTTCCGGCCTTCCGATTCAATTGTGACGCATTGATGATGTTCCGTATGGCCCGGCGTTACAAGGGCGCGGACGCCTTCTAAAATCTCTTCGTCACCGTTAAGAAGCGCCAAGCGTCCGCTGCGCTCAAGCGGTCTGAAGTCATCCTTGAAATACGCATACTGCGTGCGTTCATTTTGAGTATGCGCCCAGTCCCATTCACCTTTCTGGACGAAGTAGCGGGCGTTTGGAAACGCCGCGACGATCTGTCCGTCCATGGTCTTGAACGTATTTCCGCCGGCGTGATCAAAATGAAGATGCGTGTTGATCACGATATCGATGTCTTTAGGTGTCAGGCGAAGCTTGGCGAGCGATTTTTCAAGAGTAGGCTTGCGCTGAAGGGCGTAGATCTCCTGCCATTTGGGACTTAGTTTTCCGCCGGCGCCGGTGTCGACAAGGATGTTCTTCCCATGAGCCTTGATCAGAAGGACGCCCAGGTTCATCCGGATGCGGTTGCGTTCATCCGGCGGGTTCGTTTTCTCCCAGAGCGGTCTGGGAACGATTCCGAACATCGACCCGCCGTCCAATCGGAACAGCCCGTCGGTCAGGTTGTGGATTTCAAATCGGCCGATGAGCACGGTTAATAGGCCCTCTTAAAATTCGTTTCCTTCACGATATTCACCGTAGACGCTACGGAGGACGTTGCAAATCTCACCCACCGTTGCCTCGGCCCGCACAGCTTCGATGATCGCCGGCATGAGATAATCATCCTCCTTCGCGGCACCGGTGAGTCGGGACAGCGCCGCGGCCAAGCGGCGTCGGGAGCGACGGGCCTTGCGTCGTTTGAGGCGGTGGACCTGACGGTCTTCGGTCGCCTGCGTGATTTTTAATGTCGGGATGGGGATCTCGTGACCCTCCACAAAGCGGTTTACGCCGACGATAATTCTCTCGCCCGTATCCACCTCGTGTTGATAGGCCGCGGCCGCATGATGAATCTCACGTTGAGGAAAACCCTGCTCGATGGCGGCCACCATGCCGCCCATGGCATCCAGGCGCTTAAAGTATTTTATGGCCTCCTTCTCGTACTGGTTGGTCAATGTTTCGACATAATAAGATCCGGCGAGGGGATCGACCGTGTTGACGACGCCGCTTTCGCAAGCGAGGATCTGCTGGGTCCGCAGCGCCAGGGTGACGGCCTCCTTGGTCGGCAGCGCGAGGGTCTCATCCAGCGAGTTCGTATGCAGCGACTGGGCCCCGCCCAGCACGGCCGACAGCGCCTGGAGGGCCACGCGGACGACATTATTATAAGGCTGTTGCGCCGTGAGCGAGCAGCCGGCCGTCTGCGCATGGAAGCGCAGCGCGAGGGAGGCCGGGTTTTTGGGATGAAATCGTCGCTTCAGTTCGCGCGCCCAGAGCCTTCGGGCCGCCCGGAATTTGGCGATCTCTTCGAAAAAATCATTGTGGGAATTGAAAAAGAAGGAGAGCCGGGGCGCAAAGTCGTCCACCTTGAGGCCGGCCTGGATGGCGGACTGGACATAGGTCAGCCCGTCGTACAGTGTGAAAGCCAGTTCCTGGATGGCGGTCGAGCCGGCCTCCCGAATATGATAGCCGCTGATGCTGACGGGATAGAACTGGGGAATCTCCTCAAGACAGAACCTGATCGTGTCGTTGATCAGCTTCAGGGACGGCCGCGGCGGGCAGATCCATTCCTTCTGGGCGATATATTCCTTCAGGATATCGTTCTGGAGCGTCCCGCGGATTTTTTTTCGCAAAACACCCTGTTCATCCGCGACGACGGTGTACAGGGCGAGCAGCACGATGGCCGGACCGTTGATCGTCATCGAGGTGCTGACCCGGTCAAGGGGAATCCCGTGAAAGAGCCTTTGCATGTCCTCCAGGCTGTCGATCGCGACGCCGCATCGGCCGACCTCACCCCGGGCCTTCGGGTGGTCCGAGTCGTATCCCATCAGGGTCGGCATGTCAAACGCAACCGACAGACCGGTCGTGCCCTGTTTCAGAAGATAATGATAGCGGGCATTCGTGTCTTCGGCCGTTCCGAACCCGGAGAACTGACGCATCGTCCAGAGCCTTCCGCGATACATCGTCGGGTAGATCCCACGGGTGTAGGGAAATCGGCCCGGATCGCCGAGGTCCTTCCGGTCGGTCCATCCGGTCCGCGATTTTCTTACGTCGGCCGGGAGATAGAGAGGGTCGATTTTAAGGCCGGAAAGATTTTTAAACGGGCCGTTCAGGTTGTCGGTCTTTTCTTTCATGCCGTTCTTTCCAGCATCATCGCCACGGCTTCACCTCCGCCGATGCAGAGCGCGGCCAGTCCGCGGCGGCTGCCTCGATCCTTCATCAGATGGACCAGCGTCGTCAGAATACGGGCCCCGCTCGCCCCGATGGGATGACCCAGCGCGATCGCGCCGCCCCGAAGGTTGACCCGGTCCGGTGGAAGCTTCAGGTCCTCGATCACGGCCAGCGCGGTGGCGGCGAAGGCTTCATGGATCTCGAAGAGGTCCACCCGACCGGCCGGGACGCGGCAGGTTTCAAGCAGGGTCCGAACCGCCTGAACCGGAGCGATCGAAAACCATTCCGGAGCGGTCGAGGCCTCGGCCGAGGCCGTGATCGCGGCGAACGGCTCGATCTTCAGTTGCCGGGCTTTTCGGGCCGACAGGATCACCAGGACGGCCGCGCCGTCGCTTCGAGCGGAAGCATTTCCGGCCGTGACCGTTCCGTCCTTTTCAAAGGCGGGCGGGAGCCGTCGAAGTTTTTTAAAGTCGGCGCGCCCGGTCTGTTCGTCTGATGCGACTCGAAGGGAAGGGCCCCGATCCTGTGGGACCTCGATCGGATGGATCTCGGACCGGAATAGACCTTTGTGTTGAGCCGCAAACGCGCGCTCGAAGCTTCGGACGGCGAAGTCGTCCTGTTGCTCGCGCGTGATCCGGTATTTTCTGGCGCAGAGCTCGGCGCCGGAGCCCATGTGAAAATCGTTGTAAACATCCCACAGCCCGTCGTGGAGCATGCTGTCGATCAGGATGTCATGACCGGCCCGGTATCCCCGCCGGGCTTTGGGCAGCAGGTACGGCGCGTTGCTCATGCTTTCCATCCCGCCGGCGATGATCGCATCGGCCTCGCCGTTCCGGATGGCCTGCTCGGCCAGCATCACGGCCTTCAGGCCGGATCCGCAGACCTTGTTGATCGTCAGGCATTTCACGTTTTGCGGAAGGCCGGCGCCCAGGGCCGCCTGACGGGCCGGAGCCTGGCCGAGGCCGGACGATAGAACGTTGCCCATGATGACCTGTTCAACTTCGTCGGGATACAGGCCGGTTTGACGAAGGACTTCGGCAATGACAAGGCTTCCGAGCTGCGGAGCCGAGAGCGAACTGAGGGCGCCGTTCAATAATCCGATCGGCGTTCGGACGGCGCCGACGATCACGGCCTGACGCGGATCAAACCCGGTGCGGGAAAGAGGACGAACTGGCACTTGAATGCTCCTCGATCGGTTGAGCGATGCTGAGGAATCTGGCGCAATTATAACACACGCGGCTGTTTTATTAAAATTGAATATGCTATAATTGCTTTGCGATTCATCTCACCGACAGGAGCCGGTCCAGATGCCCCGGAAGCCGATCAAACAGTTCAGCGTGGAATGGCTTCAGATACTGGATGAACAAGGACAACCGGATCGCCCGCTCCTGCCCGCGTTAAGCCCGAAAGAAATCCAGTCCCTCTACGAATGGATGGTCCTGGCCCGTGTGTTCGATGAAAAGGCCCTGGCCCTTCAGCGTGAGGGCCGCCTCGGGACCTATGCGCCGGTGCGCGGCCAGGAGGCGACCCAGGTGGGGAGCGCCCATGCCCTCGGCCCGGCCGACTGGGTCTTTCCGGCCTTTCGCGAGATGGGGGTCGGCATCGTCCGCGGAATCCCGATGCGGATGTTGTTTCAATACTGGTCCGGGGATGAACGCGGCAGCGAGATCCCGCTGCATCAGCATTATTTCCCGACCTCCATCCCGGTCGGCACCCACATCCCCCATGCCGTCGGTGCGGCCTGGGCGGCCAAGCTTCGGAAAGATCCCGTGGTGGTTGCGGTCTACTTCGGGGACGGCGCAACCTCCAAGGGTGATTTTCACGAAGCGATGAACATGGCCGGCGTTTTCCATCTTCCGGTCGTATTCATCTGTCAAAACAACCAGTGGGCCATCTCGATGCCGGCCCGGCGGCAGACGGCCGCGCCGACGCTGGCCCAGAAGGCGATCGCCTACGGTTTCACCGGGATTCAGGTGGATGGAAACGATATTTTTGCGGTCTACAAAGTCGCGAAGGAGGCGGTCGAGAAGGCGCGTGCCGGTGACGGTCCGACCTTCATCGAATGTTTGACCTATCGAATGGCCGACCACACCACGGCGGATGACGCCTCGCGTTACCGGACGGAGGAGATGCTCAAGCCATGGATCGCGAAGGACCCGATCAAGCGGCTCCGGAAATTCATGGATATCGAAAGCCTTTGGACGTCCTCCTATGGCGAACAGGTCCGGACCGAGGCCGAACGCCGCGTCGCCGAATCGGTCAAGGAGTTTGAAGCGCAGCCCCCGCCGGATCCGGCCGATATGTTCCGGTATACTTATTATGAATTGACCCCGCCGCTGAAAGAGCAGATGGATGATCTGTTGAATTTTTTAAAGGATCGCGAACCCAAAAAAGAATAATGTGCGGATGATAAGGGATCCATCCATGCCGCGTCTTAATATCGTTCAGGCCGTCAACCAGGGACTCCGGCAGGAGATGGACCGAAACCCGGCCGTGATCGTTTTGGGCGAGGATGTCGGCCTCGATGGCGGCGTGTTCCGTGTGACGGAGGGGTTGCTGGCCCGGTTCGGCGAGGACCGCGTGATCGACACGCCGCTGTCGGAGTCGGGGATTGTGGGGATCGCGATCGGCATGGCGGCCTACGGTCTCGTCCCGGTGGCCGAGATTCAGTTCATGGGTTTCCTTTACGGCGCAATGGAACAGCTGATCTCCCATGCCTCGCGCATCCGGACCCGTTCCCGAGGACGGTATCACTGCCCGCTGGTGGTGCGGACGCCCTATGGAGCCGGCATCCATGCGCCGGAGCATCATTCCGAGAGCACCGAGGCGATGCTGGTCCACACGCCCGGCTTGAAGGTCGTCGTGCCGGCTAGTCCCTATGAAGCCAAAGGGCTGCTCATCTCGGCCATCCGCGATCCCGATCCGGTGATCTTTCTGGAGCCGTCCAGGATTTATCGAGCGATCAAGGAGGAGGTGCCGGAGAAGGAATACTCGATTCCGTTGGGGGTGGCCCGGCGGGTCCGCGAAGGGGAGGACCTGACCTTGATCAGTTGGGGCGCGATGCTTCAACCGATGGTCGCGGCGGCGAATCACGCGGCGACGGAGGGAATCTCGGCCGAGGTGATCGATCTTCGGACCTTGTCGCCGATCGATTCAGAATCGATCCTGGTCTCCGTCCGGAAGACGGGCAGGGTCGTGATCGTTCACGAAGCCCCGAGAACCGGAGGGCTGGGGGGCGAAGTCGCGGCCCTGATCGCGGAACGGGCGCTGGATTATCTGGAGGCGCCCATCGTACGGGTGACCGGGTTTGACACGGCCGTGCCGCTTCCAAAAATGGAAAACTACTACCTGCCGAACAAAGAGCGCGTGCTCCAGGCGATTCATCACGTGATGGAAGTTTAATCATGCCCGAAGAGTTTCGCTTTCCGGATGTGGGTGAAGGAATCGCCGAGGGCGAGCTGATCCGCTGGCTGGTCCGGGAGGGCGATACCGTTGCGGAGCATCAGCCGCTGGTCGAGATCGAGACGGACAAGGCGGTCGTCGTCCTTCCCACGCCCTATGCCGGGACAGTCATCAAACTTCAGGGAAAGCCGGGCGAGATGATTCCGGTTGGAGCCGTCCTGGCCGTGATCGGCGAGGCGGGTGAAAAGCGGGACAAGGGATCCGTCGTGGGGCGGCTGGACGAGGCGCCGGAAGAGGAATCCCAACCCAAGCAGGAAATGAAAACACCGGCCGGCCCGCGCAGAGATATCTCTTCGACCCCTCCGGCGATGCCCGCGGTCCGAGCCCGCGCAAAAGAATTAGGTCTTGACCTATCCCGTCTCAAGGGGACCGGCGCGGGCGGGCGGATCACGATGGAGGACTTGGAGCGGGCCGTCGGAACCGTTCCATCGGCTGCAACCCAGGCGGCCGCCCTGCCGGCGGCCGGGCCGGTGGAAGAGATCCCGCTGCGTGGAATACGCCGGGCGAGCGCGCGGCATGTGGCCGAATCGGCCTCGCGCGTGGCGGCCGTAACCTTCTTCGACGATGCCGATGTTTCGCAGCTCGAAGAGGTCCGGCAAAAGGAACGGAAGGTGGTCGAAGCCCGGGGATTTAAACTGACCTATCTCCCGTTCATCATCAAGGCGACGATCCGCTGTTTGATGGAGTTCCCTTACTTGAATGCCAGCCTGGATGATAGCCGGGATGTGATCCTCCTGAAAAAATATTATCACATGGGGATCGCGATCGATACGACCGACGGATTGATGGTCTTCGTGGTCCGGGACGCCGATCGGAAAAGTATTCTGGACCTGGCGCAGCAGATGCATCAACTGGGGGAGAAGGCGGCGAACCGGAAGATTGAACTCTCGGAACTCAAAGGCAGCACCTTTACGATCACGAATTACGGCGTGATCGGGGGGGTCTACGGAACGCCGATCATCAATTATCCGGAGGCGGCGATTCTGGGTCTCGGAAAGATCGCGGATAGGCCGGTGGTCCGAAACGGACAGGTCGTCATCCGGCGGATGCTCCCGCTCTCGCTCACGTTCGATCACCGCGTGATCCACGGCGCCGAGGCCGCACGGTTTCTAAACAGCGTCATCGCCCGCCTGGAAGATCCCGACCGGATGCTGATTGAAGGAAAGTAGGGGCGCGGCATGCTGCGCGCCCCCGCGGCTTGACTTCCCGCCGCCATCTGAATACAATGTCTAACGCTCAAACGGATGTTCTGAACTCATAATCAAATATACCATTCATTCCCCGGTAGCTCAATTGGCGGAGCGAGCGGCTGTTAACCGCTAGGTCGCAGGTTCGATCCCTGCCCGGGGAGCCAGAAATAAAAGGGCCCGCTTGCCGGGCCTTTTTATTCCCCCCCATCATGCGGGAAATCGATAGACAAATTGATAAAAAATGTTAAACTACGGAGGCGGACTCCTTCGTCGGGCCGCCTTTTAAAATTCTCAATAACGGGAATAGGAACGTGTCGAAACTCCCCGGCAGTTTGAACCTCTTCCGAAAACTTCTTATCGCCTCCATCGCCGTGGGTCTCCTTCCCATGATTCTGGGATTTTCGCTCAGTTATGTTTCTCAACGGGACACCCTCCGGAAGACGATGGGCTCGGCCTTCCAGGTCCTGGCGCATGAGACGGGGGAGAAGCTGGGTCTGCTGATCCATGACCTTCTTGACAGGGCGACGGATCTGGCCCAGTCGGATCGGCTGGTGGAGACAACCGCGACCGGTCGAAGAGACAAGGGGCCGAAGATGGATCGCCGGGCCGTCGATCTGTTGGAGGAGTTCCGTCTTCGAAATCCGAAGCAGTATCACCTGATTATTTTAACGGACCGTGAAGGAACGGTGATCGGCGCCTTGCCTCGTCAGAGTGCCGGCCGGCAGTCCTACCGCGGAGAGTTGGAATGGGAGGCGGCATTCGACGGCGGAAAGGGGAAACTGTTCGTCGGGGATATTACCTGGGATCCGGGTCTGTCGGCCTACACGCTGAATGTGGCGATCCCGGTGCGCCGCGACGGAGAGGTGACGGGAGTCCTTCTTCTGATCCATACAGTCGACCGATTGTTCAAATCCGTCA
>JACQFA010000024.1 GCA_016200255.1 Nitrospirota bacterium
GCCTTCGAGTTGGTGCTTCCCTGATCCAGGGATAGAAGATAGTCCGTCATGGGGCGCATGGTAGAAGAACTTTTCGGTCTTGTCAAACGGGACGGTCGCTGATAGGATGCACAAATGACCTCGCCCGATCCTTCGAAACAGAACCGATGGCTCATCGGGATTCAAGGAAACGTACTGCTGCTGGGCATCGTGAGTTTTTTCAACGACGCCGCCTCCGAGATGATCTACCCGCTTCTGCCCGTCTTTTTGGCGACCGTCCTGGGCGCCGGGCCGGCCGCGCTCGGCATCATCGAAGGCATTGCCGAATCGACCGCCTCGATTCTGAAACTGGCCTCCGGCTTCATCTCGGACCGCGTCCATCGCCGGAAGAACTGGGTGGTCGGGGGATATCTCGTTTCAAACGCCGTCCGGCCGCTGATCGGACTGACCACGATCTGGACCGGCGTGCTGGTCCTGCGCTTTATCGACCGGATCGGCAAGGGCGTCCGCACCTCGCCGCGGGATGCGCTGATCGCCGAGAGCACGCCGATTCAATACCGGGGAAAGGCCTTCGGCTTCCATCGAGCGGCGGACCATGCCGGGGCGGTCGTCGGACCGCTGCTGGCTACGCTGCTGATCGCCTCGTTCCGTCTCGATCTGAAAACCGTCTTCATCCTGTCGGTCATTCCGGGCCTTCTGGCCATGGCCGTGCTGTCCGCCGGGGTGAAGGAAACTCCGACCGAGGCGAGACCAGCCGCACCCCATGAACCCTTGCAGATTCGCCGGGCCTGGCATGAGATGCCGACCCCCCTTCGCCGGTTCGTGCTGATTCTATTTCTTTTTACGCTCGGAAATTCGACCGACGCCTTTCTCCTTTTAAAAGCGCAGCGCCTCGGCGTCTCGGTCACGCTGATCCCCATTCTCTGGACGGTACTGCATCTCGTAAAGATGGGGAGCTCGCTGCCCGGCGGAATCGCGTCGGACCGATGGGGAAGAAAAAGCGTGATCACGGCGGGATGGATCGTTTATGCCTTGACTTACGCAGGCTTCATCTTCGCCGACTCGACCTGGCAGGCCTGGGCGCTGTTCATGATCTATGGACTTTATTTCGGATTGACGGAAGGCGCCGAGAAAGCCTTGATCACGGATCTCACCCCGTCGCATCTTCGCGGCTCGGCCTTTGGTTTATACAATTTGATGATCGGGATCGGCGCGCTCCCGGCCTCGTTATTGTTCGGCTGGGTCTGGCAGGCTTATGGCGAGGGATATGCGTTCGGAATGGGCGCGGCTTTTGCGATGGCCGCCGCCGTCTTGCTCCGGCTTCTCCCATTGCCGCGACCAGGGGTCCGGTAATACGATGCCGCTGCTGCCGATCCATGAAATTCTTCCCTCGCTGAAGGAAAGACTCGCCTCACACTCAGCCGTCGTGCTACAGGCGCCGCCCGGCGCCGGAAAAACGACCATCGTACCGACGGCGTTGCTGGATGAACCATGGCTGAACAAGCGAACCATTCTGATTCTGGAACCCCGCCGCCTTGCGGCGCGTGCGGCGGCCGCGCGCATGGCTTTTCTTCTGGGTGAATCGGTCGGCGAGACGGTCGGCTACCGCATCCGCTTTGATTCCAAGGTTTCGGCCAGGACACGCATCGAAGTGCTGACGGAAGGAATTCTGACGCGGCGGCTTCAGTCCGATCCCGGCCTTTCGGGCGTGGGGCTGGTGATCTTCGATGAATTTCATGAACGGCATCTGCATGGGGATCTTGCGCTTTCATTATGTCTCGACAGCCGGCGCGTGCTGCGGGAGGATCTCAAGCTCCTCGTGATGTCGGCGACAATGGACGGCGAGGCCGTGGCGGCGCTCCTCGGCAAGGCACCGGTGGTCACAAGCAGCGGACGCAGTTTTCCGGTGGAGGTTCTTTATGCCGGGCGGGATCCGGAGGAGATCGAAAGACGGCTGCCGGAGGTCGTGAAACAGGCCGTGCTGCATGCGCTGGAGATGGACAAAGGCGACTTCCTCGTCTTTCTGCCCGGCGCATGGGAGATTCGCCGTACGCAGGAGCTGTTGCAGGCCGCGATGCCCGATAAGCCGGTTGATCTCCTCCCGCTTTACGGCGATCTTCCGTGGGAGGCGCAGGACCGCGCGATACAGCCGTCGCAAAATTCGCGGCGCAAGATCGTTCTGGCCACACCGATCGCGGAGACCAGTCTGACCATCGAAGGAATCGGCGTCGTGATTGATTCCGGCTTCGCGCGCGTCCCGGAATTCGATCCGCGCAGCGGTCTGACCCGGCTGACGACGATGCGGATTTCGCGCGCCTCGGCCGAGCAGCGGGCCGGACGCGCCGGACGACTCGGTCCCGGTGTCTGTTACCGGCTCTGGAGCGAGGCGACGCAGCGAGGGCTGATCACACAGACTATCCCGGAAATTCGCGCGGCCGATCTGGCCCCGCTCGCACTGGAGCTCGCGCAATGGGGCGTGCGCGATGCCACGACGCTTTCGTGGCTCGACCCTCCGCCTGCAGGCGCGTTGTCTCAGGCCCGACGATTGTTGACCGAGCTCGGGGCGCTCGACCCGGACGGTGCGATCACAAAAGCCGGGCGCGCCATGTCCGCCTTGCCGCTCCATCCTCGACTTGCGCATATGGTAAATACCGCCGACGCACAAGGATTGGGTCGGCTGGCGTGTGATATCGCAGCGATTCTTTCGGAGCGGGACATTCTCAGCGGTGATCGGAAGCGTTCATGCGATTTTCTGGACCGGATTGAAGCGATGCGGATCTTTCGCGCACGCGGCCGTGCGGGAGCCCAGTCGTTCGGCGCGGATCCAAACGGCTGTCAGCGCGTCGAGCAGGCGGCGCGACAGTATCATCGTCTGCTTCAAAGCCGGAAGACCGAGTCAACCTACGACGCAGATACGGTCGGCACTCTTCTCGCGTTCGCCTATCCCGACCGGATCGCGCTTCAACGCGCGCGGGGCGACGTCCGTTATCTTCTCGCCTCCGGCCGGGGCGCGCGGCTTCCGAAGTATGATAACAAGATGCGGCCGGCCTGTCTTGTGGCGGCCAGCCTCGATATGGGAGAAACCGAGGGAACGATCCATCTGGCCGCTGCCGTAAATTTGGATGCGCTGCGTGTTCAGACGGCTTCGCAGTTTCGGACGAAAGATATCATCCGTTGGGACGCGCAGCTTCACAGGATCGTCGCGCAACGCGAAGAACGGCTGGGCGAACTGCTGATCAATAGCGGCGCGATCCCCGATCCCGATCCCGAAAAAGTTCGCGCCGCCGTGCTGGAGGGCATTCGGAGTCTGGGCATCGAGGC
Source organism: Nitrospirota bacterium (assembly GCA_016200255.1). Taxonomy (GTDB): domain Bacteria; phylum Nitrospirota; class Nitrospiria; order JACQBZ01; family JACQBZ01; genus JACQFA01. The sequence goes on from JACQFA010000024.1 coordinate 3,301, forward strand.
ACTCCCATGGTCGCGCGCGGCGCGCGACTTTCAGTCACGCGTGCTCTCGCTGCGGCAGTGGCTACCTCAGGAAGATTGGCCGGATCTATCCGACGACGCGCTGAACGAGACGATTGACGAATGGCTGGGACCGCATCTCGGCGGCGTCATGCGTCGAGAGCATCTCAATCGGCTGGACCTGATCACGATACTCAAGGCAAGGCTTGATTGGAAACTTCAACAGCGGCTGGAGGAAGGCGCGCCGACGCATCTGACCGTTCCGTCCGGATCACGGCTGCGGCTGGAATACCGGCCGGGCGAATCACCCGTGCTGGCCGTTAAACTTCAAGAGATGTTCGGGCTGGCCGACACGCCGCGCGTCGCCTGGGGGAAAATTCCGGTGACGCTGCATCTTCTCTCCCCCGCCCGCCGGCCCATTCAAGTCACGCAGGACCTTCGCGGATTCTGGGAACGGACCTATGCCGAGGTGAAGAAGGAATTGAAAGGCCGCTACCCCAAACATCCCTGGCCGGATGATCCCTGGAAGGCCGTGCCGACCGCCCGTGCCAAGCGGCGATCGCCATCGCCTTGACCCCCGTTCCTAATTCCGATATAAATGAACAACCCGTGGGGGGACAAAAGGAGTAATATAATTGATCCTGCATCACTATATATATAGTGACCGTAGAGACCGAAAAGGAAGCGAAGATCTTATGAAAGGTTTTATTTCGGGAATGGACCATATTTCATTACTTGACGCCGCACAAGCCAATCTCCGCGACTCGATCACGCTGGCCTTGGGCCATACCCCCGACCAGGGCGCGCTCCTGGTGTATGACGAGCGGTCCAGCCTCGCAAGGCTGCTTGCGGAGGGGTACCGCGCCATCCTGCCGAATGCCGCCGCGATTAATTTTGATCAAGCGACGCCGGAGGAAATTCTAAAAGCCGTGAACGCGCTGGCGCCGAAGGATCTGGTGGTCTTCGTGCAATCGACCCGCTTCCGCCTCAACGAATTTCGGTTTCGGATCGAACTCTTCAACCGTAATTTGAAAGTGATCGAGCATCCCCACCTTGCCCGAATCCGCGAAGAGGAATCGGCAACCTACATCGACGCCCTGGCGTATGACCCGGCCTATTACCGCACCGTCGGACCGGCGCTCAAGGAACGCCTCGACCGCGCCCGCCGCGTCCATCTGATTTGCGAAGGGACGGAGCTGATCTACGACGGCCCCTTTGAAGATGCGAAATTGAATATCGGCGACTATTCCGGCCTGAAGAATATCGGAGGACAATTCCCGATCGGCGAGGTCTTTACCGAGCCGAAGGAAATACGCCGCGTGAACGGGACGATCAAGCTTTTCGCGTTCGGCGATACCGACTTTTCAGTGAATGCGACCGAGAGGCCTTTTTCCGCCGGGATTGAAGAGGGACGGCTGGTCGCCGCGCCCGATGCGCCGGGAGCCTTCCGGGTCGTGCTTGAACAAATCCGCGCCGAGGAGGGAACGATCTGGCTGCGTGAATTGGGCTTCGGCCTGAATCGCGCGCTCACCCGCGAGCGCCGCGTGAGCGATATCGGCGCCTATGAGCGGATGCTCGGCGTTCATCTCTCGCTCGGCGCCAAACATGCCATGTATACGAAACCGGGGTTCCCCAAGAAGCACCGGTTTCACGTGGATGTCTTTGCCGCCGTCGAGCGTGTGGACGTGGATGGCGAAGCCGTCTTTCAGGATAAGGGATTTACAATTTGAGATTAATCATCGTATTATTATTATTAGCAAATGCCTCTCTATCGTTTTCGCAGGGTACGGACCCGAAGATACTCTCCGGTCTGAGCCGTCTGACGGCCAAGAAAGGAACCGAGGTTGATGTGAAATGGCATGACGACAAAAAAAGAGTCAAGACGCTGTACGGGACGCTTTCGGACCCTTCTCCGGGTCCGCCGGAAGAGGCCGCGATGCAATTTCTAAAAGAGAACATGGACATTTTCCAGCTGCCCCAGGACCTGAGCGATCTTAAAATGGAACGGGTCCGGGAGATGGTACGGACCCACCATCGGGAGAAGCTGGTCAAATTCCAACAGTCCTTCGGCTCCCTGCCGGTTTTTGACGGAGGCCTGGACGTATACCTTCAAGATGACAACACCGTCGAACTGGTTCAGAATTATTACCTTCCCAATATTACGGTCGATCCTCATCCGTCTCTATCGGAGACACAGATGATCGAACAGGCCAAGACGGATTTCAGTGAAAATTGCCGTCAGAAAATCGATAAAAAGGGGACGATGAAGTCCTGCAAAGGTCAACCGTTGATCTTAAAAGAACCGCCGACGATACGGCTGGGGATCTTCGGGCAGCACGGGCAGCCTCATCTGGCTTATCACCTGGTGATGACGATCGTATCTCCCATGGCGCTCATGAAGTACACCATCGACGCCCATTCGGGGCAAATACTTGAAAAGGCGGATCTGATTCAAAACTGATGATCCGCCGTTCATCCGCGCATCAAGAAACGGAGACTGGCCTTGGGGGACCCATTAAAAACAACCGAAACAACGGACCGGAGAAAATTTTTTTTACGCATGGGACGATGGGCGATGATGCTGGCCGGCACCGGACTCGTCGGCGGACTTTTGATCCGTCAGGAGGAAAAAGATCTGCGCCGATGGCTGGATCGGCTTCAAACGGATCGGAAGGCCCTCCCGCCCCTGCCCGGTCTGATCGATTTAAAAGGCGTGATCCATGCGCACACGAATATCTCGCATGATTCCAGAGGAACGGCGGATGAAATCATCCGGGCGGCTCAGGAGACCGGTCTTCAATTTCTGATGACCACAGATCATAATAACAAACGAATCTTCACGGAGGGACCCCAGGGGAAACACGATAATCTTTTAATCATCCGGGGCGCCGAGATTGTCCAGGGAGGGCAGTCTCTTCTGGCCGTCCATATCAAGGAATATATCGATGAATGGACTCATCGCCCGAAAACAATTCAAGAAATCGTCGATGAGATCAAGGCACAGGGAGGACTTGCATTTGCAGCCCATCCCCACACCTTCAAGGATTGGGACGTCGAAGGGATCGATGGAATGGAGATCTACGATATGGCGGACAATGTCTATACCCAGGCATGGAAACTTCCCTGGATCGCCACCAAAGCCTTGACCTTGTTCGATGACTACCCCGATGAGGTCCTGCTGACTCTTCTTTCGCGGCCGGACCCCTATATTTCCCAGTGGGACCTCCTGACTCAAAAAAGAAGACTGGTAGGAATCGCCGGGAATGACGCCCATCAGCGATTCGTGCTTTTCGGTAAAAAACTCGATTCGTATCAACTCGTCTTTCGGTTCGTGCAGACCCACATCCTGGCCCCGGCCTGCGAGGAAGGCCCGCTGTTGGATGCGCTGAAAGCCGGTCATACCTATTTTTCCTTCGGTCTTTTAGCCGATGCCACCGGTTTTCAATTTACGGCCGGGAACTCCGGGGATCGGGCCATCATGGGCGACGGCATCCCCTATTCGCCCGGCCTCGCGTTAACCGCACAGGCACCTCAAACGGGACTGATCCGACTTTATCAAAACGGAAAGGTGGTGGATCATGCCACGGCCGCCCGCCTGGATCATCCGGTCAGGGAACGAGGCGTCTATCGGATCGAAGTTTCTCTATCAATCAACGGCGTGCCGTATCCATGGATCATCTCGAGTCCGATCTATATCGTTTAAAGACCTGTTGAAATTGGCGCAACCGGAGCGGCTTGTCAAACGGAACGTGCCGTGATATATTGTCCTACCGATTTCACTCTGTTGACTCAAATGAAAACCAAAGGCGCCCTACATCAGATTTCGGCCGGCGGCGTGATTTTCCGACCGGGAGCCGCCGGGATCGAGATTGCACTGATCCGGAAAGCGCTTAAAGGCGGGAAACGGATCTGGTGCCTCCCGAAAGGATGGGTCGAACCCGGTGAAAGTTTCGAGGATGCGGCCGTCCGCGAGGTTCGCGAGGAAACCGGGCTGGACGGCGAGATCATCCAGAAGGTCGGCGAAACCTCATACCAGTTTTACTCCAAGGAAGACCGGGCCAAGATCGACAAAACCGTCCATTTCTTTTTGATGAACTGTCGCGGGGGAAACACGGCCGATCACGATGACGAAGTCGAGGCCGCGGAGTGGTTTCCGCTCGAACAGGCCGAGACGCTCATGGCCTACCCGACCGAAAGGGAAATCGTGCGGAAAACCCGCGGACAACTTCGAACCGTTTAGGATCCTGATGGGGAACCTTTTCTTTCAAATCGCGATGGGTCTGGCGATCCTCCTGACCGGTTGCGTCTCATCTTCCGTCCACCAGGCCGTGCTGAAAGATCTCTCGGAAACCCGGGACCGTCTCGACCATCTCAAAGACGACGATGCGATCCTGAAGTCGGAGCTCGCATCCCGCAAAGCCGCCAATGAGGATCTGCGGCGGCAGCTCACAGAATTTCAGACCAAGGGAAAGTTTCAATCCGAGGACGCCGATCGTCTGGTCAAGCGCAACCTTGAACTGGCGGGTGAAAACGCAAACCTTTCAAGCCAAAATAGGGATCTTTCCCAATCCCTGCAGGACCACCGTCAGGAACTGGAAGAGCTTCATCATCGCATGGCCGAGGAGGCCAAGGCAAAAGAAGAGGACGTCGACCGCCTCAAATCCACCTATGATAAACTGGTCGGCGAGCTCCAGGACGAGATCAAAAAAGGGGACATCACCGTCACGCGTGTGATGAACAAGCTCTCGGTCAATCTGGTCGAGAAAATCCTGTTTGATTCCGGCAGCGCCGAGATCAAGCCCGGAGGCCGGAAGGTTCTGGATCGCGTCGGCGGAATCTTAAAATCGGTCAAGGAGAAGCAGATCCGGATCGAGGGATATACCGACAACGTCCCCATCGGGTCCCGCCTGGCGGATCAATTCCCGACGAATTGGGAGCTCTCATCCGCCCGGGCCGTTACTGTCGTCCGGTATCTGTCCGGCCCCGTCGGCGTGCCTCCCGATCTGCTTTCGGCCGCCGGTTTCGCGGAAAACCACCCCGTGGCCGCCAACGAGACCAAGGAAGGCCGGGCCCAGAACCGACGCATTGAAATCGTCCTGCTTCCGTCGGATCCGGATCGAGTGCTTCAGGAACTCAAATCATCATCACCCACGCCGTGAGGATATCATGCCGAACAAACGCCGAAACCTGAAAACCGTCAAGACTCCGAACCGACGCCGGGAAACGCTGCGAAACATTCTCCAGAAGAAAAAGCAGGAGGTGACCCGTGATCTGGAGGATCAGATGGGACACCAACTCAATACCGATCTCCAGCAACGGATCGACCATGTTCTGGACAGCGGCGATCAGGCGACGCTCGACATCGCGGAAGAGCTGGATTTGTCGCTTCTTGAGATGCGGAATAAAACCCTGAAGGCGATTAACGATGCGCTCCAGCGCCTCCGGGAGGGAACCTATGGAATCTGTGAAGAGTGCGGCGGCGAAATTCCGGAGAAGCGGCTGATGGTGATGCCGTTCACGCCGTTCTGTGTCGCCTGCCAGGGGAAGCAGGAGACGTTTGAGAAAATCGAAAAAGAGGAAGACCAATTCAAGTAGGGGCGATGAAAAAAATTATCCTCGTCGTCATATTGCTTGTTCTGGGATGGCTCGGTTTCTCCTATGTCTCGGCCGCCTGGACGCGAATGCAGTTCACCGAGGAAGTGGACTCCCTTCTTGCATCGCCGCGCGAGCTTTCCGAGGCGAATCTAATACCGATGATCCTCAACAAAGCGCAACCATTGGGGATCGAACTTCGTCCCGAGGATATCCAGGTCCGGATCGGACCGGTCGACCGGGAGACGACCACATCGAGGCTGCTGGAGAATAAAGGGTTCAAGGCCGATGTCCGAATGCTGACACTGCATATCCAATATGGACAGTCCTTCATGAGAACGTCCCGGCTCCACACGCTGGATCGCGAACGGACATTTACGGCCGCGATCACCCCGGCGGCGCCACCTCCGGCGGTACAGACGGAAACGCCCCCCGAATAACCGGAAAACCCAAAATCTTCAAAAAATCATACCGTTGACAATTTTTCGGGCTTTGATTACAATACGAACAAAATATTGGGATGGTGACTATAAAATGCCCTTAGTTCAGTTGCCACGAACAAAGACCGTCTTTACCCATCGTCCCTACTCGCCCGGCGTCATTGATTCATCGTTTGAACTGGTGAAGGGCCAGGCCGGACCGAGCGGATGGATATTGCTGTCCGGAGAATCAACCCATCCCCTGCTCCTCTTCATCCTTCAGAACAATCCGTATGCGGCCGCTCAAGTCCTGGGAAATCAATTCAAGACCTTAAACCTCCGCGAGTATTTTCAAATACTGGCATCCCAGAGCCAGCCCCAGCTGACGTTGCTGGCGGCCAACCCGATCCTGTTTAAATGCCTGCTGGTCATGACCCAAAAATTCCCGACGACGGCCGGCACCACCGACCTGGTCAACATCGAGTCCCTTTTACAGCAGATCAAATCATCCGGAAAAGAGGTCATGGTCTGCCTAAGACGGGCCGAGGCGATCAACCTGTTCTACTTTATGAAGGGAAATCTTCAGGAGGCGTTTTTTGCCGATCCCGATTCGCTTTCGAAGGACAGTTCCATCGAGGATCAATTCCTTGAATATGCGTACGGCGGAAAACCTTCGGCCCCGGTCACGGTTCAAGCCTACTACGATGTTCAGGTCAAACCGGTCGAGGATTCGGATTTGGCCTGGCAGGAATGGTCCGGTGGAATCGTGGAATATTTTCTGAGACCCCGTCCGGAACTGGTCTTCCTCGCCGGAGGAGAGTCCGTCGAAAAAAAGGTGATCACCAAGAGCCGGTTTTTGATCGGGCGAAATCAGGAATGCGACCTCGCGATCAATGACACGATCGCCTCACGGGAGCATGCGATCATTCGCGAAACCATGGGCCGGTTCGTTTTGGAGGATCTGAAGAGCCGGAACGGGACGCTGGTCAACGGAAAGAAGACCTCGTCCGCCACGCTGGCCGACGGCGATGAAATACGGATCGGCGATTGCCGGATCATGTTTGTCGAGAAATCGCAGGAGCCGTCCAAAAAACAAAAGGCCGATCTGGAAAAACTGGACACCACCGTAATGAGATTGGACGATGCGCTGCTTGCAGAAGCGGCCGCCGCGCTTTCCTCCTCGGGCGGGAAGCCCGGAAAACCGGTTGTCCTGGAGCTGGAGGCGGTGGGAGGGAACTCGGTCGGAACCCATTATCCGCTCAAGGATAAAACCGTCATCGGCCGCACCAAAACCGATATCAATACGAACGACGCCAAAACCTCCCGCCACCATGCCGCGATCGAGCGGAGGGAGGACGGATATTACTTCATCGATCTGAAAAGCACCAACGGCAGCTTCATCAACGACCGGGAAGTCCGCACCCAACGTCTCGTTGCGGGGGATCTCATCAAAATCGGTGATTCGTCATTCAAGGTCATCGAGGTCAACCCGTGACGGAACCGCTTCTACAAGCCATCGGTCAGGAACAGATCAAGCCTTTTCTGAACCGCCTCAAGGACATCTTCGACATCGCCGAGGAAACCGTTCGAACCTTCGATAAGACCACCGTAATCGGCCTGGTCGTCGCACTGGTCGTCATGATCGTGGTGGCCCGGAAACTTCAGAGCGTATTGAACGGCTCCGGCAGCTCCGGCGGCGCCGGTTCGTCGGAACCCGGTGCGATCCGGAAGGATGCCAAACGGGCCAGGAAGGATGGAAACTTCGTTCGGGCGGGCGAACTTTACGAACTGGCGGGCGATCCCGACGACGCGATCAAGTCGTATCGCGAGGGACAGGTGTTCGGACCGCTGGGCCGGCTGTATGAACAGCAGAAAAACTGGGATCTCGCCGCGAGCGCGTATGAAGGCGCCCGCGATCACGAACGGGCCGCCGCGATGTATCAGCGGGCCGGTCACTACCTCAAGGCCGCCGAAGCGCTTCTGGCCGGAAACAAGGAACTGATGGCGGCCGAGATTTTCGAGAAGGCCCGGAATTTCGGCGAAGCGGCCCGCCTGTATGAAAAAACCGGCTACCTTCAGAAAGCGGCCGGCTGTTACGAACGCACGCAGAATTACGGAAAGGCCGCAGACCTCCTTGAAAAATACTACCTTCAGGAAAATATCCGCATGAAGACTTCACCGGCCACGGCCGATCAGAGGCGGCTCGTGAATTCCTACGCTCAACAGAGCGGACGGTTATACGTCAAAGCCGGCGATCCCGTGAAAGCGGCCCGTATTTTTTCGAGCGGCGGCTATCAGGCCGACGCCGCCGAGGCTTTTATCGCGCTGAAAGACTATCAAAAAGCGGCCGAACTGTATTACGAGGGTAAAAATTATCTCAAGGCGGCCGAACTGTACAAGCAGATCGGAAACACGAAAAAGGCCTACCTCGTCAACGCCGAGATGTATCTCGACGAACGGAACTATCCGGAGGCAGCCCGCATGTTTGAAAAAGCCGAGGACTATCTCCAGGCGGGCGACCTGTACGAGAAGGCCGGCCAGATCAAGAAGGCCGGCGAGATGGCGATGAAGGGCGGCGATTTTGTCCGGGCCAACGAGATATTTCAATCCAGCGGCGACCTGCTGCTCGCGGCGCAGGCGTTGGAAAAGGCCAAACGATTCAAGGAGGCGGCGCAGCTTTATCTCCAGTCCGGCGCGTATGAAGTGGCTGCGCGGCTTCTGGAGGAAAGCGGGGATTACTATGAAGCCGGAATGATCTTCCACAAACTGGGCCGGATGGAAGACACCGTCGCCTTTCTTCAAAAAGTGGACACCCAGTCGGACAATTATTACCCCGCCTCCGTGATTCTGGGACAGATTTTCATGGATCGCGGAATGCTGGATGCCGCACGCGAACGTTATAAGAAACTGATCAGCAAAAAGGAGATCGGTCCGGAGACGCTCGAACCTTATTACAACCTCGCCCTGATCTATGAAAAAAACCGCGAATATCAAAACGCCTTGTTCCTGTTTGAAAAAATCGTGGCCGAAAATTTCAACTACAAGGATGTCCGGGACCATATCGAGCTGGTCAAGGAGGGTCTCCGCCAGGAACGGACGCAGGCCGAAAGCCGCAGAACCGGCGAGTCCAGCGGCGGATCGAAGGAACGATACAAACTGTCCAAAAAACTGGGGCAAGGCGGGATGGGCGTTGTTTATCTGGCCGAAGACACGATCCTGAACCGGGTCGTCGCTTACAAGGTGCTTCCTCCGAGCGTCCGGGAGAATCCGAAGGTCCTCGAAAATTTCCTGCAGGAGGCCCGCGTCGCGGCCGCCATCAACCACCCGAATATCGTGACGATCTACGACACCGGCTCCGAAGGCGTCGAGGCGTACATCGTCATGGAATTCGTCGACGGGGTCAGCCTGAAGGAGTTGCTGGAAAAAAAACCGTCCATGCCGGTGAACGACCTGATCGCCATTGCCAAGCAGCTCTGTCAGGGTCTGGAATACGCGCACAACAAGAACGTCATCCACCGGGACATCAAGCCGGCCAACATCATGCTCAACAAGGACAACATGATCAAGATCATGGATTTCGGGCTGGCCAAGATCCTGTCCGAATCCGAAGCGGAAGGCACCGGCGTGAAAGGTACGCCGCTGTACATGTCTCCGGAACAGATCCAGGGAAAACGGGTGGATCACCGGACGGATCTCTACTCGCTGGGATGCACCCTTTATCGCATGGCCGCCGGGCGTCCCCCTTTCATTGAAGGCGACGTTTATTATCATCACCTGCACACGCCTCCGGCGCCCCCTCGCTCATTGAATCCGCAGGTTCCCGAAAAACTGAACCAGATCATTCTCAAATGCCTGGCCAAGGACCCGGAACAACGCTATCAACGCGCCAAAGAGATCCTCGCCGATCTTGAAACCAAATCCTGACCGCGGCGATCCCCCTGAATTGACACAGCCCGACCCCTCTGGTAATGTACCGGCATGCAATGCAAAGGTGCGTTCATTACCTTATGTTTATTCGCGTGGATCGTCCTGCTATCGACGGCAGCCGTCGCGGGCGGCCATGCGGAAGACTGGTTTCGTGAGGCCTTCAGTTCTGAAGATACCGACCAGAAAATGGATCTCTACCGGAAAATCGCCGACCAAGCACCGAACTCCGCCTACGGTCATTTTGCGAAGGGCTGGCTGGCGGAAACCCGGCAGGATCCCGATGCGGCCATGAAGGAATATACGGCCGCGCTCAAACTCCGGCCGGCGTTTGCGGAGGCCTTCTACACCCGCGGGATGCTGCTTTACCATCAAGGTTTTATCGAAGAGGCCGGCGAGGACCTGGTGCGGGCGATTGATTCCAGTCCCCGTCTGGCCGAGGCCCATAATGCCCTGGGCGTCATCCTGGACCAGGAAAACCGGTTCGAAGAGGCCATTCATGAATACCAGACAGCAACCTCCATCCGACCGCAGTTTGCCATGGCCTATTATAATATCGGCGTCGCTTACGCCCATCAGGGACGGGACGGACCGGCTCTGGAGGCCTTCGAGAAGGCCGTCGACATCCGGCCGAATCTGGCGATCGGGTATTACAACATCGGAAGGATTTATTACGATCGGGGGGAACCGGAGAAAAGCATCGCGGCGTTTCGGAAAGCGGTCGAGGCCAATCCCAAGATGGCCATCGCCCATTTCAGCTTGGGCGCCGTCGCCGAGGAGACCGGTCGAAAGGCCGAGGCGATCAAACAGTACCAGGACTTTCTGGAACTGACCGGCGACCAGCCCTCGCCCGAAGCGGATCAGGCAGTCGAGCGGCTCAAGGCGCTTCTGGGATCGTTTATTTAATACAGGGAGAACCGATCGCGCGCCGGTTAAGCGGCTCCCCCCTGGGACAGCTTGAATCGATTCACTTCCTTTTTAAGCTGGTCCGCCTCATTCACCAGCGTCACGACGGCCGAATTGACATCGGAGGACAAGGCCGTGTTTTGCTGTGTGATATCGCGGATTTTCTCAACGGACGATACGATCAGGTCTCCGGCCACCTTTTGCTCTTTGGCCGCTTTTAAGGCCTCCCCCGTCTTCATTTGAACGGTCGCCACGGCATTGTTGATCTGTTGTGTGCCGTGGGTCTGTTCGATGATGGCGCGATTCACCTGAACCGCCGTACTCTGCATTTTCTGCACGGCCGCAACAATCAGGCTCGTTCCTCTCCTATGCTCCTGTGTCGAGTGTTCGATCTGTTTCAGCGTCGCGGTGATCCGGTTGGTGGCCTCATCGACCTGCTTGATACCGAGGGCCTGCGCTTTCATTGCCTGCTCGATTTCGGAGATCATCTGAAAAGACCGATCCGAACTGTCTCGGATCGTTTTCAGAACATCCAGGGCTTCCTGGGAGACTTTGACCCCTTCCTCCACGGTTGAGGTCCCTTTTTTCATGGACTGGACGGCATTTGTAATGCCGTCCTGGATCGATTGGATGATTTGAGCAATCTCTTTGGTCGAAAAGGCGGTGCGGTTCGCCAGGCCCTTCATTTCTTCCGAAACGACCGCAAACCCCTTTCCTTCCTGTCCCGCCTGTGCAGCCAGGATCGCGGCGTTCAGGGCCAATAGATTGGTTTGACGCGTCACCTGTTCGATCACCGTTAAAATTTTTCCGATCTTCTCCGATTTGGCACCCAGATCATTGATAATCTCCGAGGAAGTAACCACGTCCTCCCGTACCTTGTTCATCCCCTCGATGGTTTTATTGACGGCCCGCATTCCCAGGTTGGAGGCGTTGCTGGTCACCGTCTGTGAAAGGAGAGTCGCCTCCTTTGCATTGGCCTCGACGTTTTTTACGGTCGCATTAATCTCGTTCAAGGACGAGGACGTTTCCTCGGCCGAAACTAGGAGTGCGCTGATGCTTTCGGCAATGGTATTGACCGTGGTGGACATTTCTTCGATCGAAGAGGAGGTGGCATTGATCGCTTCCATCAAGATCTTGATCTGATTGGACACCTCGCTGATCGACGAGGTCATTTCGAGAACGGATGACGAGGTTTCGTTTGACAGATCAAACAGCGCATCGGCAATTTCGTTGGATCCACGGAGAGAATTGTTCATCTGCAAGATGGATGACGAGGTCACCTCGATCGCTTCCATCTGGATGGTCGCCCCTCCCAGAAGCTTTTTGGAGGTGACCGTCAAGCGATCCGACGTGGCGGCGACGTTATTGAGCGCCGTTCGGATCCGGGTGATGATGCTCTTCAAGTCATTCACCATCTTGTTGAGGGAACTGACCAGGACCCCCAATTCATCCTCCGTTGCACTAATGCCCTGCGAGGACGCTGCCATTGGGGTCCTCGCCTTCGCCACATCAAATTCGCCAATCAGAGCAACCGTCAAATCGCCATCGGCCACGTGATGTAGAACGTTCGCCGCCTTACTCAACGGCACGGCGATGTAACGGGACAGGACTACACTGAAGAATACGGCAAAGGTCAACGCCGCAATAACGAAACCCACCACCCACCACCAGAACCGGACCGCATTGACTTGTTCACGCTGGGCATTATCCTTTGCCTGATTGATGCTCAGGCTGGTCAGCTTGTCCAAAATATCTCTTGCCTTTCCAAACTTGGCCGTGCCCTCTCCCATCGAGAGATCGATCGCGTCGCGACGAGCGACCGGCGTGTCTTCGTCCAAAACCTTCAGAACATCCTGGGATGTTTTCTCCCAATCCCTCCAGGCCGCCTCAAAAGACGGCCAGAGTTCCTTCTCCATGCCACTGGCTGGAATGGCCTTATATCGTTTCCAACCCTCCTCCACCTGGGCAATGTTATCCTGGTGCTCCTTGACCATGCTATTCGCATCGGGCGTTCCCATCTTCATAAACATCAGGCTCCGCTCGGCCACTTGGGCTTCGAGCATATCCCGCCCCGCCTGTTCCAAATAAGTCACGGCCGAAACGCTCTGGTTAACCACACCCTGGAGAGCACTATTCGCACTCGAGAGCGCCCAAAGGGCGAACGCCCCGACCAGGCCGGTCACAAGAGCCAGCAACCCGCAGGCAATAATGAGTTTGGTTCGAACCGAAAGATTCCGAATGGTTTGTGATATTCCTGACACGGACGGCATTGGATCGAGTGATGCTCCGAGAGTATTTATTTTTTAAATTTTTCCAGAAAGGAAAGATTCACCCCAACCACCAGGACGCCGATCGGCTTGCCTTCGGAGAGCACCGGCGTTGAAATCTGGACTGCATAGGTCTGGCTCGATTCATCAAACTCGGGTTCGCCTTGCCAGGACTTTCCGGTGGTAAAGGGAACATCAAACTTCGGCTTCCCTTTGTGGATATAGAAGGTCGTCTTCTCCACGAATGCCGCCTTTTCCCCCTGCGCCGCACTCAGAAAAGCCTCGTTGAAAATGGATCCCTCTTGCTCGAGTTTGGCTTTTAGAAACCGGCCGGCCGGGTTGTCCTGGAATGTTTTAACAACGGGGTCGGATCGTCGGGTCGTTTTCCAGGTATCGTTGTTCATTCCTGGAAGCGGGCCTTTCTTGTTTTGCTGTTGCACCTCTTTAACGATGACGGGGTCCGACGCCCAGGATGCAATTTCGGTTTTCTGTTTGTCCAACTGCGACTGGACGGGCGGAGTGATCTCAAAGGTGGCCGCACGGGCTGTCTGGAATACAAATGACAGGCCCATCATCACGATGAGTGCTGCATAAAATTTCGGTCTCATTTGGTCCTCCCTATGAAGTTACGTCAACGGCCGCCCGCATCTCTCACAAAAGACACAGATATTGGTACGTTGAACAGTATATCACTTTCTTTCCATAAGTCAACCTGAGCGGTCCCTCAACGGGATTTAATCGCTCCGATCTATTTCCGAACCGTCCTGGGCTATACCGGACGCACTTTCTTATAGATCGCGCTTGACAAATCAACAGAGTCTGGTATTCTATGCCCGTTCGTTGGCAGACGCACGGCAACAAAGTAAACCATCATCCGAAAGGGTAACCGATGATCTGACCGATCCATTGGTGCCGCTTTTCCATGATTCATCCAAAACTCACAAGGAGGAGGGGAATGAACATCAAAAAGCTGTTCATGATAGTTTTTGCCTGTTCGATTGCGACCGCCGCGGCAGACGTCTCCTATGCGGAAGAATCAGATCAGAAACCGACAGAGAAGACGGCTCCGACCGTCCAGCAAAAACCCGGATCGGCGCTGACGTTTGAAGTCGGCACAGGAGAAGTCACGCTTTATGGAGAGGCCAACATCTCCGTGGACTACGTGGACAACGGCCTTTCCAACCGTGCCGGCGCGGTAGGGAAAAACGGCGGGATCGACCAGATCTCAAGCAATCAATCTTATTTTGGAGTTCGGGGCTCCCGCCCACTGAATGACTACTTCAAAGGGGTATTCCAATTGGAGACCGAACCTGCCTACACCTCGACCCCGGGACCGGGGTCGGATGCTCAGGTCAAGTCCGGGTTGGGCTCCCGGGATAGCTTCGTCGGCTTGCAAGGATTTTGGGGAGGCTTAAAAGTCGGAAAAGAAGACGCCCCGTACAAGCGCTCCACGGCGCGCATGGATCCCTTCGCGAAATCCCTTGGCGATTATAACAGCATTATAGGAAACAGCGGGGGCGACAATCGCGCCGAGTTTGACACCCGGGTGCCGCATGCGGTTTGGTATGAGTCTCCAAACATCATGGGCTTAAATGCCAGCGTTCTCATGTCACCGGGGCAGAACCGTATGGGCGATAACAGCATTCCGGCCCGTTTAGAACCGACCTGCACCGGAGGTAATAACGGCCCGCCCTGCACCGATGGTTCGTTCGGCCGGCTGTGGAGCACGGCGATCACGTATACGGGCGGTCCCCTTTACGCACTGGCAGCCTACGAATTACACCAAAGGGTGAACCGTACCGGTGACGAAGGCGGCGCTTCAAATGGAGACCCTCCGGCCGGTTCAGTGGGGGTCGCAGATGAGTCTGCCTTGAAGGGTGGTCTTCAACTTCATATCGATGCAACCTCTACGATCGTTAACCTGATCTACGAAAAACTAAAACGAAACGCTCCGGACAATGCGTTCAATGAGAGAACCCGGAATACCGCCACATGGGTTGCTATTACCCAAAAAGTCACTACTGAGGATGAACTAAACTTCGGCTGGGCGCACGCAGGAAAGACTCCCGGCGATCCGGGTGGATCTATCAATGTTCCCGGAACTCCTCTCCAGCAGGTCGCCGGACCGATTAATAATCAAGCCAATATGTACTCGGTCGGTTATATACACCGCTTTGACGACAAGAAAACGTCGTTGTACCTCGTTGGGTCCGAGATGAAAAATCAAAAAGGAGCTCATTACGACTTGGGCGCGAGCGGCCACGGGGCGGTTGTCGATTGCAAAGACGGCTCCGGCGCCTGTTTTACCGGAACGACGATTAAAGCAGTTTCGGTGGGTATGGTTTACGACTTTTAGAAAAACTCTCAAGTCGAAGTTGAGGAACAGGGCGATAATCACGGTAAGAGTTTAATAGAACAACCCAAAGAGGGCGACCGAGCGGTCGCCCTCTTTGTTTTCAGACCCTCTGTCAAACAATGCCGAGTCGTATCAATAAAGTGTCACGGCCGGTTTCTTATTGGCTTTATCCGTTTTCTTTTTTTGAGTGCCTTTCGTCCGGTTGGCGGGCGGCACCGTCAAAACCGGACAGGCCGACATCCGGACCACTTTCTCGGCCACGCTGCCCAGAAGAAAATGTTCCACCCCCGTCCGCCCGTGGGTTCCCATGACGATCAGGTCCGCCTTTACGCGGCGGGCCTTCTCAAGAATTTCAGTGTGGGCCGGCCCGGTCAGCAGATCCTTCTCGACCGTGACGCCCAGCTTCATAACTCTCTTCCGAACCTGATCGAGCATCGGTCCCGCAATCGTCTTCAAGGCCGTGTAATGATCCACGAGGTTGAAGGTTTCGGTCATGCCGTAGGTATACGGCTGGATGGCATGGACCAGGACGATTCGCGCCTTCAAGGTCCGCGCGATCGTGGCGGCATACTGCACGGCCTCGTCCGAACCGTCCGAAAAATCGGTCGGCACCAGAATGGTTTTGATCGGCTTCATTTTTCCTCCCTGTTTGAAAAACCCCGGTAAAATGATGTCATTCGATCTGATGGAGCTTGATCATATTCGTCGGGCCCTTTTGTCGGATCGGAAACCCGAAAACGATGACGAAACGATCCTTCGACCGTGCCAGACCCTCGTCCATCAGCATCCGCTCCACCTGGGCGATCAACCGGTCCGTCTCATCGATGGGAGGCATAAAGCGCGGCTGGACTCCCCAGTAAAGCGCCATGCGGTTTTGGACCGCTTCGGACGAGGCAAAGGCCAGGATCGGCACGGCGGGACGAAATTTTGAAATCCGTCGGGCCGTGGAACCGGACTGGGTAAAGGCCACGATCGCCTTCGCACCGATCTCCATCGCCGCATGGGCCGCCGCCTCGCAAGCGGCCTCCGGCAGCGAACCGGTGCCGTGACGTTCTTCCTTTCGGGTTCGGTGCCACCGGACCGACCGCGACTCGGCCGCTTCCACGATCCGGTGCATCATGGAAACCGACTCGACCGGAAACAGACCGATCGAGGTCTCGGCCGACAGCATCACCGCATCCGTGCCGTCGAAGACGGCATTTGCCACATCCGAAGCCTCGGCGCGGGTCGGGCGCGGATTGTGCGTCATGGACTCCAGCATCTGTGTGGCCGTAATGACGATGACGTTGCTGCGGTTGGCCTTCTCGATGATCTCTTTCTGCACCAGCGGAACCTCTTCCGGTTCCATCTCAATCCCCAGGTCTCCCCGGGCGATCATAACCCCGTCCGCGATCTCCAGAATCGCGTCGAGCCGCCGCACGGCCTTGGGCGTCTCGAGTTTTGCAATGATGGGAACCGGTTGTTTCTTCCCCTTCATGAGCTGTTTCGCAGCCAGAACATCTTCCGGCCCCTGAACGAACGAAACTGCGATGTAATCAACATCCTGCCCCAACCCGAACCGGATATCTTCCCGGTCTTTTTCGGTCAAGGCCTCCCGATGAAAGTCCACCCCCGGAAGGTTCACCCCCTTATGATCGGACAGGGTCCCGCCATCCACCACCTCGCAGACCAAATCCGTATCGGTTGCCTCCACCACCCAGAGCTGGATCAGGCCGTCCGCGATGAAGATGCGGGCCGAGCGTCCCGCCTCCTTGATGAGGGCGGGATCGTTGACCGAGACCTGGTGTTGATCGCCCGAAACGGGCCGGGCAGTCAGGGTGAATCGTGCTCCACGCTGCACGGTAACCGTCCCGTCCCGGAATGTTCCGAGACGGATGCGCGGCCCCTGCAAATCCTGAAGGATCGCGATCGGTTTTCCAAGCTGTTTGGACACCTCGCGGATGAAGCCGATCGTCTCGGCATGTTCGTCGTGCGTCCCGTGGGAAAAATTCAGACGAAACATGTCCGCGCCGGCAAGAACGAGCTCAGAGATCTTCCCGGCCGACCGCGTGGCGGTTCCGATGGTGCAGACGATTTTTGCCCGACGCGTCGAAACGTCCGCCGCCCTTTTTCGCTCGCTCACTTTTCCGATCCGCCCTCCTTCATTCCCTTTCCCTGCATCATCTCCTGGTGTTGCTTCATCATCCCGTCCATCTTTTTCATCATGTCGTCCATCTTCTGCTTCATGGCCGGGTCCTGGGCCATTCCTTTCATGTCGCCCATCATCTCATGCATCATGCCCATCATCTCGCCCATCATCTCATGCATTTTTTGATTCCGGTCCCGCATCATGCCCTGCTTGCCGCCCGGATCGCCCTTCATCATCCCGCCGCCCGCCATCTGGGCCGAGGCCACGGGACTGATGAGCAGCAGCATCGCGAACAAGCAGATTCCAATCGCCTTGATATTCATTTTCGAAACCTCCTTATGGATTGTTATGTCGTTTATCTTAGTACAATGCCCCGGCGGTTACAAGAGACATCCTGTCGTGGCAATCCCGTCATAATGGTTTTCCTTCCTTTCATTCATTTCAACACAACCCGTTCTAGATAATCCGGAACGCGGCAGTGCCAGCCGCGCTGCTCCTCGATCCTGTGTCTCAAGGCGTCCGCGGCCGCCGGTTCGCCGTGTGTGATGAACGTTTTCTTCGGCGGCGCGTCGAAATGAGCCAGCCAATCCATGATCTCGGCATAGTCCGCATGGGCGGAGAGATGATCCATCGTCACGACTTCGGCCCGCACCGGCACGTACTCGCCATGAATCTTGACCGCTTGGGCGCCATTGACCATCGCTTCACCCCGCGTGCCGCCGGCATGATACCCGACGAACAGAATCGTGTTGCGCGCGTCCGGGGCGAAGGCCTTGATATGGTGCAGCACGCGGCCGCCCGTGGCCATGCCGCTGGCCGAGATCAGGATCATGGGCCCGGGACGGCTGTTCAGCCGCTCGGACTCCCCCGAGATGTCGACGAAGCGCGCGGCCCCGCACATCGCCTTGCATTCCGGCGGCGTCAACCGGTGCCCGCTGGAATGATCAAATATTTTGAACCAGTTACTGTTCCGGTGGCGCCTAAAAAAGTGATTTCCATCCCTTTTTCCTCAACCGCCCACTATCTATATAGTTCAGCATAGGCGCTTCCCTGCCGAACAGGATGTTCACTTGGAAATTGATATAACAGCCTTTCATACAACTCAGTTACGCGATGCAATTTTGCGGCGTTCCTTCTATAAAA
>JACQFA010000023.1 GCA_016200255.1 Nitrospirota bacterium
TCAATTTTTTTATCTTGTATTTGAGCGTGCTCGCAGCGATACCGAGAGCCCGGGCCGCAGCTGCACGATTCCATCGTTCCTTTTCCAGCGCCTTTAAGATGAAGCTCCGCTCAAAAGCCTCCACCGCCTTCTCAAACACTTCTCCCTTCCGGTACCGCCGCTGAAGGTCATCAAGGCCGTACTCCAGCGGGATGTGCTCGCGCAGAATCGTATCCCCCTCCGAAAGCGCCACCAGCCGCTCGATGAGATTCTCCAGCTCCCGGATATTGCCGGGCCAGCTGTAGGAGGACAGAACCTCGACGGCCGACTGGCTGATCTGCCGGACATTCTTTTTAAAACGCCGGTTGTATCGCTGGAGAAAAAACTCCACGAGCTGGGGCAGGTCTGCGATCCGCTCCCGAAGCGGCGGAAGCTTGATCGGGATGACATTCAGCCGGTAATAGAGATCCTCCCGGAAGGTTCCCTTCTGCACGGCATCGGCCAGGTTGACATTGGTGGCCGAAATAAGCCGGAGGCTCACCCGAATGGTTTTTGTCCCGCCGACCCGCTCAATCTCGCCCTCCTGGATCACGCGCAACAGCTTGGCCTGGAGGTCGTTTCGGAGGGTGCCGATCTCATCCAAGAAGAGGGTCCCGCCATCGGCCAGTTCAAATTTCCCGATATGCTGCCGGTAGGCTCCGGTAAAGGATCCCTTTTCGTGGCCGAACAGCGTACTTTCCACAAGCGTCTCCGGAATGGCCGCAAGATCCACCGTGACAAAGGGCCGGGCGGCCAGGCCGCTCCGCCTGTGAATAAACCGCGCGAGAAGCTGTTTCCCGGTGCCGCTTTCTCCCAGAATCAGAACCGTGGCCGGAAGCTTCGCCACTTTTTGCGCCAGATCGTAAATCTCCTGCATCATCCGTGTTCGGCCGGTGACGAACTCGGCCTCCGCCAGCGGCTCGATCTCGGACCGGAGGTATAAAAGCTCACGAAGATCCCGCTGCCGCTCCACCACCTTTCCGATCAGGGCCAGGATCTCATCATAGTCGAAGGACTTGGTGACGTAGTGGTACGCCCCGAGCTTCATCGCCTTCACCGCCGTGGCCACATCCTTGACGGCCGTGATCATGATCACCTCGATGTCTGCAAACCGATCCTTGATCTGCTTGAGCACCTCAAGCCCGTTGAGATCGGGCAGCAGCAGATCAAGAAGGACGATCTGAATCTCTTTTTCGCTGACTAGCTGGAGGGCAGAATGGCCGGTATCGGCCTTAAGAACGGCATAGTCCTTTTGAAGGATCGCACCTAAGGTGTCCCGGATGCTTTCATCATCATCCACGATAAGAACCGTTGGGCGTTTTTCATCCACGAGAGGATACTCCTGAGAAGTGGAACATAACCCTCTATAAAGGTAGTCCTTTCACCCTTTTCTGTCAACCCGAATTGTTATTCGATTCTGAGCGGATCGACATCCACCTCGAACCAGACATTCGACCGGCCGGATTCGGACCGGAGGGCCCTTAACCCGGAGGCAAGCGCCTCGTGAAGTGTTCGACTGTCGGGCGCCTTGATCAGGATCTGTCGTCGGTATTTCCCGCGGAGGCGGGGACGCATCGCCGCGACCGGGCCGAGGATCTGAAAACCGGGCCGGGAATCATCCGACCGGACCGCCCGCTTCAAATTTTCAACCAGTCGTTGCGCCGCGGCCTCGGCCTTCGACTCGTTTAGCGCCTTCACGGTGACGGCCGCAAGACGCACAAACGGCGGATAGCCCAGGGCCTTCCGCTGCGCCAGCTCCTGTTCATAAAATTCTTTCGGATCGCCGGTCACGGCCCAGGCGATGCTCTCATGTGTGGGATGATAGGTCTGGAGTATCACCTCGCCTCCCACCGAAAAGTTGAGAATCCGCGAGATCAATCGAAACGTATGCTCTCCCGCACGGAAGTCCGGAAGGTGCAAGGCTCCATCGGCAAGCAGCAGTCCGATCAATCCCGACCGCGTCATCGGAGGACCGCTCAACAGGAGTTGCGTTCCGATGATCAGATCCACCTCGGACCGGTTCAACCGCTCGATCGCGGCCGACACATCCCCCGGACGCGCGGTGTCCCGGTCCAGCCGGAGGATACTCGCCGATGGGAAACGGGCTTTTAAGAACTCCTCGACCCGTTCCGTCCCGGCGCCCAGGATTTCCAGATGCGTCCCTCGGCAGCCCGAACAGGTCGTCGGAGGATAGTCCGCCATGCCGCAGTAGGGGCAGCTCAAGCGGCCGCTCCGTTTTGAATAGACCGTGGCCACATGGCATCGCGAACACCGGACCACAACGCCGCAGTCGCGGCAGTAAAGCGCCGTTCCGAACCCCCGGCGGTTTAGGAACAGCACGACCGGTTCTTTTTGTTCGAGCCGCGCCGTCACGGCCGCAAGGAGTTCCTCCGACACGAACATCCCCCGCGGTTGATCGGCCAGATTGACGATGCTCACCGAGGGACGCGCCGGAAGACCGGCTTGTTGATCGGCCAGATGAACCGACTGATACTTTCCATTTTGGATATTGGCGTAGGTCTCAACCGACGGCGACGCGCCGGTCAGAAGCACGAGCGCGCCGTCATGCGTCCCCCGCAGCACGGCCACGTCGCGCGCATGGTATCGGGGCGCTTCCTCCTGTTTATAGGCCGTGTCCTGCTCGTCTTCCACCACGATCAGGCCCGGGTTCGGAACCGGCGCGAAGACCGCCAGCCGCGTTCCGACCACAATGGAGACGTCCCCGCGTCGAGCCTTCTCCCATTCCGCCCGCCGCTCACGGTCCGAAAGCCCGCTGTGGAGTATTCCGACCCCATCACCGACCCGGGCCCTCAATCGTCCGGCCCAGCCGGAAACGCGACCGATCTCGGGAACGAGGATAATCACCGATCGTCCCCGCCGGAGCGTTTCCATCATGACGGCCGTCACCGTGGATCGCGTCCGATCCGGTTGGCCTT
Organism: Nitrospirota bacterium; assembly: GCA_016200255.1. GTDB lineage: Bacteria > Nitrospirota > Nitrospiria > JACQBZ01 > JACQBZ01 > JACQFA01. The sequence goes on from JACQFA010000023.1 coordinate 2,955, forward strand.
CGAGACAGGCGGCCGAAAACCGGCCGGAATGAACGGCCCGTTCAAGATCCGCCGGCATGGATGCCGTCATGTTCTCCGGATCGCTTATGGCCTTCAGGGAAACCGGCGGCCGCGGAGACCGAGAAACGGGAGCCTCTTTAACGGTTGACGAACGGCGACGGGGGAGGACCATCGTCTCCTCGACCCAGCCCTTCCGGACGAGGATCGATAGCGGTCCGGATCGTCGTTGATGATCGCCGCGGCGGGACGGCTTCGTTGTCTTGATCCGTTCAAGCAAGGGCTCGAGCCGTAATCCTCTCGGGGCTTTTTCAAGCACCGCCAGGAACTGCCGGCCGACCTCGCCCGTCCGGAAGGATCCCGACATCGCTTTTCGCCCGGCCTCCGTCATCCGATAATGCCGACCGGCATTTACTTCCAATCCCGTGGGAAGGATCGCCTTCATGGCAACGCCCCAGCCGGTCATGTAATAATCCGAAAGCCATCGGGCCAGCGCCATCATCGGACGGTCGAGAGTCGGGGTCGAGTCCAGGAGTTCCAGGATCGGCTTCACCCGAGCCACATCGGCCTGTTGAAGGCGACGGGTCACGATGCCGGTCCGCCATCCGGTTCGAAACGGGACGAGCACGCGCATGCCGGGTTCAAGGCGATCGAGAAGGGATTCCGGGACGGAATAATGAAGGACGCGGTCGAACTGCTTCAGCAGAACCACCTCGGCGATGGGTCGGTTGTCATCGGGCCTCACGATTCGATCGACCATGACCGGATTTTAACAACTCTCCCGGACAAACACAATCGCCATTAAGAGACAGCCGGCAGGCCGGGGCCCGCCGGTTTCACGCCGGTTGCATTTCGCTCGCAGGGATGATAAAGTGCGGGCGTTTTGAACCGAAGGAGGAACACCGGATGCGTTATGGAATTCTGGTCGGTATGCTCATCATGGGATGGATCGCCGGGACGGCCCTGGCCGAGGAGCTGGCCTCGGTAAACGGAACGGCCGTCACCACCGAAACCTTCAGGAAGAAGGTGGCCGAGCTGCCGCCGAACTCGAAGGACTCGATCAACACGCCGGAGGGCCGCCGAGAGATACTGGATATTCTGATCGCTCGTGAACTGCTTTATCAAGAAGCCGTCAAACGCCGGCTGGAAAAAGAGAAGGAGGTTCAGGCCAAGATGGCCGAGGCCCGCCGCACCGTTCTGGTCGAGGCGATGATGGACCGGCTGCTGGCCGCGAAGATCGCGGGCGATGCGCTGAAGAACTATTACAACTCCCACCGAAACGAGTTCCGCGAGGTCCGAGCCAGCCACATCCTGGTTGAGACGGAAGCGGAAGCGAAGTCGTTCAAAACGCAACTGGCGGCCGGCTCCGATTTCGCCGAGCTGGCTCGCCGGGTTTCCAAGGATTCCCGGACCGGACCGGCGGGAGGGGATCTCGGTTATTTCACGAAGGCGCGGATGATTCCGGAGATCGCCGCCGCGGCCTTTAAGCTGCGGGTGAACCAGATCAGCGATCCGATCAAGACGTCCTACGGATATCACCTGGTGATCGTGACCGACCTGCGCGACGCCAAGTCCTTTGAGGAACTGCCGACGCCGATCCTGGATGAAGTGAAGCGGGCCGTTTTGCTGGAAGAGATCAAAACCCTCCGCGCCGCCAACAAGGTGACGGTGAACACGGAACGATTAAAGCAACTTCGTTAGAACGCAAAACCTCGCTCCGATGATTGTGAGCTCTCGCCCGACGCCGACTTGCCCCAGTTCACGGGGATGTTTCTGTATTCGTTGTTCTTCTGATACTTCATATGGCCGTGGCGTTTCCCGTACTCGTACAGGTCCCGCGTGAGCCGCACATCGGCCAGACAGTAACTCTTGAGCTTTTCGAGCTCGCCTTCACGAAAATAGCGGATCGCGTCCAGACCGTGTCCGGTCTTTCCCTCGCCCAGCGTCGCCTTGACCAGTGTGTCGAGACTCAACCGGTGGCCCAGGAACCGCTCCACGTCCTCCATGATGTCCAGGGTCGGAAGGTTTTTGAGGCTCCGCTTGAGATACGGCTCGATCACCGGATAGTCGAACCGCTTGATATTGAATCCCACGATCAAACTCGCGTCCTCCAATATCCCTTGAAGGGAAGGAGTCTCCCATTCGGTGAAGGTCCGGAAGAGGTCCTGGTTGTAGGAGTAGATTCCGACCACGGAGACCCGGAGCAGATGGAGGTTCTCCCGTCCGCCGACCTCGTCGAAACTTTTCTGCGTCTCCAGGTCCAGCACGATCACATCGCCCATGATTTACGACCTCCGCCGTTCCATCCCTTTTTGCCGAAGCTCCTTCGCTTTCTTCAACTGATCCTTGGAGAGAACTTTTTTGCCCTCGGCGATCGCCTTTGCAAATTCGATCCGCCGTTCGTTTTCCAGCGCCTCGATTTTTTTGCTGGCCGTCTCGACCTCGGCCAGTTTGATCTCGTCTTCCTGCATCAGATCATGGAACTGCTCGAAGGCCGTCTCCCGATCGGCGTCGATCCGGGCCGCGGTTTTCCGGAACCCTTCCCGCACGGTCTTCAGCCGGTTCACTTGATCCGCCGATAATCCCAGATCGTCTTTGTGCTCGATGAAAAAGCTCACGATCCCGCGCTGGCCGTGTCCGTACTCCCGATCTTCATCGGCAACGGCGGTCCGGCCGCGTCCCAACAACCCGGCAACGGCCATGCCGACCGCTCCCCATTTCAAAAACCGTCTTCGATCCAGTCCGGCCTCCGTCTTGTCCACCATGTCGTCGACCTCCCTTCCAATCTCTTTCCTACTTGCCGCTCGAAGGTTTCAGCATCACTTTGTTCGCAACATACTTATCGCCCTCCATGACATACTCGACATCGACGGCGTTGCCCGGCCTGAGGTCCCCAAGGCTCTTTTTATCATTTCCGGAACTGATCGCGGTCTTGGCCGTTACCGTAAACCGGATGCGGCCGCCCGACTGGGGGTTTTTTACCACCACCTGCTGAGCGCCCGTATCCACCTTGACCACTTCTCCCGAATATTGGACATCGGCGCCGAACGCCGCGGCCTGGAAAAGTGAAACGGCGAAAACCGCCGGGCCGATAAGTAACAGTGCGACCATCCTAAACGAAACCGACCGATTTTTCATGGCGTCCACCCCTCCGGTTTTTTTCTTGATCGGGTCATCATACCAAAGGAGGCCGGGCCGGGCAAGCCGAAAGAAATTCTAGCGCTCTCGTGGAAGAACGATCGTCGTCACCTTGGCCAGGCCTCCCGGCCGGCCGGTTTCGACAAGGCCCGGACCCTCGCCGATCGGAATCGGCCGGAGCACCGCGCGATTCGATATCGCGATCGCGACCCCGGATGAATCAGACCGGACGACCGCGTAGCCGCCGGCTCCGCTTGGCTCGACGAGGTCCGTTAAAAGAACCGACAGTCTCTTGACCACCGTCCCGCCAGCTCTTTCCATTTTTTTACTCAGTCGTTCCACGGCGCGGGCGACGTCTTCCCTCGTCGCGACCGGCGTGATCTCGAGCGGAAAGTCGTCGTCCCAATTTTGAGACGGCGAAATAGACTTCCGGTAGGGAGGATAGACGGTATAGACCGGACGGGCCCGTGCGTAGAAACCGGCGCGTTCTAGATATTGTTGCAGATCGGCCGACAACGGCTGATGCAGAAGCATCCGGTGCCCCCGAAGCCGGAGATAGTTTCCCAGCTCAAGGAGACTGAGCATGCCGCCGGGATCAATCGTCTCGACCGGCCCCATTTCCAAGATGAGCGTTTTCTGTCGCTGCGCGACGGGGCCCGCCTGAATGAGGAAAGATTCAAAAGAAGGTTCATCCAGGATCTTGGGCAGAATCAACTCAAACGGCATGCGGTCACCGGGATGGAAGGCCGGGGGCCTTTCGGCCTTACGATTTGGGATCCAGCTCGATCAGGCCTTTTCGGATGGCATGAATCGCGGCCTGCGTGCGGTCATAGACATGGAGTTTGTGAAAAATATTTCGAACATGGTTTTTCACCGTTTTCTCGCTCAATTCGAGGACGTTGGCGATCTCCTTGTTCGTCTTTCCTTCCGCCACCAGTTTGAGAACCGTGATCTCGCGGTCGGTCAGGCCATGCTCAAGACGGCCCGGCTTCCGGCCCTTGCCCTCGGCCAACAGCGAAAATTCATTCAGGATCTTGCTCGCCACCGATGGATGGATCAGCGACTCGCCGTCGGCGATGGCCCGGATCGCCTTCACGATCTGGGACGAATCGGCGTCCTTCAGAAGGTACCCGGTCGCCCCGGCCTTGACCAGATCGAAGATATACTCTTCCTCGGCATACATTGTAAGCACGACCACGCCGATGTGCGGATTCTCCCGCTTGATCTCGCGGGTGGCCTCCACGCCGTTCTTCCGGGGCATGCTGATGTCCATCAACACCACGTCGGGAAGCAGCGCGCGGGTCATCTCGATTGCCTCGACCCCGTCCTTGGCGAGGCCGACCACCTCGATGTCTTCCTTGGTTGTCAGGATCGCCGAAAGGCCTTCCCGGACGACCTGGTGATCATCGGCGATCAGTACTCGGACCTTATTCATGGAGGCGGGTCTCCTTTTCAACGAGCGGGACGCGAAGAACGATCTTCGTCCCCTGTCCCAGCTTCGTGTCAATCATCGCCGTCCCGCCCAGGAGCCTCGCCCGCTCCATAATCCCTTTCAGCCCGAACGAGGCCCACTTTTCCGGATGGGACGACACCTCTTCCAGATCAAAACCGCGGCCGTTGTCCGACAGCGTCGTCCGAAGGTCCGACTTCCCGATCGTCAGATCCACCCCGATCCGCGTGGCCTTCGCATGCCGCTCGACGTTGGACAGCGCCTCCTGAATAATCCGGAACAGGAAGATCTTGACTCTCGGCGGGATGCGATGCTCATCGCCCCGGACCTTGAAATCGGTCTCGATCTGATACTGCCGCGCATAGGTCTTAAGGTAGTTTCGGATCGCCGGGAAAAGCTCCATCCGGTCGAAATGAAGAGGCCGGAGATTGAAGACGACCTGGCGGGCCTCCTCGATGGCGACCTTCAGCAGCTCGCGCGTTTCCAGGATCAACAAGCGGCTCTGCGCGGGATCTTTCTCGGACAGCTCGCCGCAGAGATCCAGTTTGTAGTTGAGCCCCACCAGCGTCTGGACGAGTCCGTCATGGATGTCCAGCGCAATCCGGGTCCGTTCCTCGGCAATCGCGTGCTGGATTTCCCGAAGGTATAGTCCGTAGAGGGCCTGGTATTCCCTAAGATGCTTCTCGATCTCCTCCTGGCTCTTGATCCGGGCCTCGATCAATTGCCACATGAATTTGGCGATCGGCCCGCCGATGACGGCCACGTCCGTCCGTTGAAATTCCCGCAGGCTGCGATCCACCTTCGGGTTGCCCGTCACGTCGATGAGGATATCCACCTTTTTCAGGCGGAGCAGATGTTTGTAATCCCGGGTGGTGGGAATCGCCAGCCGACGGGCGAGAAGGATCCCGGGCGCCCGGTGACGGATATCGGCCACGCCCATGATCTTGACGAGCGGATCGGAATGGAAGATCTCGATCAGCGAGGTTCCGCCGCGTCCGGCTCCGATGATGGCGACATGGGTTTTTTTCAAGGATCGCCCGCCATCTAGGCCGACGGTTTGGTGGCGGGCCCGCCTTCCTTGACGATCAGGGAACGGGCGACGCGTTCCTTCGAATCGCTTTTATCCTGGTCCAAAAGCCCTTTCAGTTCGGACATGAACTGGTTTAAATCCTTGAACTCCCGGTAGACCGAGGCAAACCGCACGTAGGCCACCTGATCCAGATGATACAGCTCGGCCATCACGGCCTCGCCGATCATCCGGCTGGGGATCTCGGCCTCCCCGTTTTCCTGAAATTTTTTCTCGATCCGAGTGGCCAGGGCGTCCAGCGTATCCATGCTGATCGGCCGTTTCTCACAGGCCTTCTTCAGCCCGGCCAGAATTTTCTGGCGGTCCAGATGTTCCCGCCGGCCGTCTTTTTTGATCACCATCGGAGAGGTTTCTTCCACGCGCTCGTAGGTCGTGAATCGGCGCTGGCATTCAAGACATTCCCGGCGTCGGCGGATCACGGCGCCTTCCTGACTCAGCCGGGAATCGACCACCTTGTTATCGAGGGATTCACAATGGGGACATTGCATCGTTTTTTATCCTATCCCTTGAACGGGAACCGTCGGCTAAGCTGCTTCATCTTTTTGCGGGTCTCCTGCAGGACGGCCTCGTCGCCGGGATGGGACGTCACTTGATGGATCGCCTCCGCGATGGCCTTCATCTCACGCTCCTTCATCCCGCGCGTCGTGACGGCCGGAGTTCCCAGCCGGATTCCGCTGGCGACGGCCGGCGGTTTTTCATCGAAGGGAATCGCATTTTTGTTCACCGTGATCCCGGCCCGATCGAGCGCCGCCTCGGCATCCTTCCCGGTCACGTTTCGGTTCGATAGATCCACCAGCATCAGGTGATTGTCCGTCCCGCCCGATACGAGCCGAAAACCGCGTTGGACCAGTTCTTCGGCCAGCGCCTGCGCGTTGGCCACAATCTGGCGCTGGTAGGTCTTGAATTTCGGCATCAGCGCCTCTTTAAAAGCCACCGCCTTGGCCGCGATCACATGCATGAGCGGCCCGCCCTGAATCCCGGGGAAGACGGCCTTGTCGATCGCCTTCGCATATTGGGCCTTGCACATCACCATGCCCCCGCGCGGTCCCCGCAATGTTTTTTGGGTTGTGGTCGTAATGAAGTCCGCATACGGGACCGGGCTGGGATGCACGCCGGCCGCCACCAGTCCTGCGATATGGGCGATGTCGGCCATCAGAAGCGCGCCGCAGTGATCCGCGATCTCCCGCAACCGTTTGAAGTCGAAGACGCGCGGATAGGCGCTTGCGCCCGTCACGATCAGCCGGGGCCGATGCTCCTGGGCCAGGCGGGCCACTTCATCGTAATCAATCCGGCCGGTGTCGCGCCGCACGCCGTAGAAAACCGGGCGGTAGATGCTGCCTGAAAAATTCAACGGATGACCGTGCGAGAGATGCCCGCCGTTGGCCAGACTCATCGAGAGAATCACGTCGCCGGGCTTGAGCATGGCGAGATAAACGGCCATGTTGGCCTGCGTTCCGGAATGCGGCTGAACGTTTGCGTGCTCGACGCCGAAAAGCTCCTTCGCGCGCGCGATCGCGAGCGATTCGGCCACGTCCACGAATTCGCATCCGCCGTAGTACCGTTTTCCGGGAAGACCTTCCGCATACTTGTTCGTGAGGAGGCTGCCCTGGGCCTCAAGGACCGCGCGGCTGGCGTAGTTTTCGGACGCGATCAGTATAACCTGATCCTGCTCGCGCTTCTTCTCACCCAAAATGGCCTGATAGATTTCAGGATCGGCTTTTTTCAACCAGGACATGAATCACGTTCTCCTGCGCACGTTTTTTTCTATCCCGTCAATTTTGGCCAGCCGCCGCGCGTGACGGCCGCCGTCGAATCCGGTGGCAAGCCACAGCCGGACAATCTCAAGGGCCATTTTTTCCTCCAGCACGCGTCCGCCCAGGACCAGAACATTGGCATCATTATGCCGACGGCTGACCTCGGCCGTAAATGGATCATGACAGAGGGCCGCGCGCACGCCGGGGAATTTATTCGCCACGATGGACATCCCGATGCCGGTGCCGCAGATCAGGATGCCCCGTTCGATCTTTCCCTCCGAAACGGCCTGGGCCACCGCGATACCGTAATCCGGGTAGTCCACCGAGTCCTGGTTATGCGTTCCGAGATCGGAGACGGGCTGTCCGGCTTCTTGAAGGAATTTGATGATCTTGTTTTTGAGATCCAGGCCGGCGTGATCGCTGGCGATGGCCATTTTGGGCTTGACGTCCATACAAAATCCACCCCAAAATTTACCCATAGCAAAAGCGTTTCATCATAGCCTACCGGTCGGGCTCTGTCAAGGCAAGGAGCGACGGGGACAGGCTCAGGCGGAGGCTTCGTCCGCTTCCTTTCGCCGTTCGGTGATCCGCCGGTCGTGCTCTTCCGGATTTAACGGAAGCCGCACGATGAAGGTGGCGCCTTTTCCCGGTTCGGACTCCACGTCAATGAAACCGCGATGGGCCTCCACAATCTGATGGCAGGTCAGCAGGCCAAGGCCGCTGCCCTCGTGATGCTTGGTCGTGAAGAACGGATCAAAAAGCTTCTGGAGGTGTTCTTCTTCAATTCCGCTTCCCGTGTCGCTGATGGCCACTTCCAACACGGCGCGGTCGTTGCTCCGGGACGCCAGTCTGCTGCAAACCGTAATCGTTCCCCTTTCGGTGGCCTGAATGGCATTCAAGAGCAGATTCATGAAGACCTGCTTCATCCGTTCCCGGTCCATCCAGGCGGTCGGAAGCTTGGGATGCAGGTCTTTCTTAAAAACATCCAGCCGTTTTTTGGCCTCCGGCAACAGGAGCGCGAGCATGTCCTCCAGAAGCTCGTTCAGATCGGTCTCCTGGAGGTTGTATTCGTCCTGACCGGTGAACCGGGAATACCGGAGCATCCGCGTGATGAGATGCTGGATCCGATCCAGTTCCTCGCAAACCCGACGGTAGAACTGCTCCCAGAATTCCTTGTCCTTGCGGTCTTCCCGGTACTTCTCGGGGATCATCTGGAGGAAGGCGCTCACCGCCGTCATCGGATTGTTGATCTCGTGGGCCATCCCGGCCGCGAGGGTCCCGACGGCCGAGAGCCGGTTGGCGCGCGCCATGCGCTTGGCGGTCTCGATCTTTTCGGCCTCGAGACGCTCCCGTTCATGCATCAGGTAATAGGTTTCGATCCCCTGGCGGACGGTGTTTCGCAGATCGTCTTCGTTGTACGGTTTGGTGAGATAACGGTAGACATTCCCCTCGTTGATCGCCTTGATGACCACGTCCATGTCGGTATAGGCCGTGATCAGCATGCGGACGGTATCGGGCCGCTGTTCCTTCACCCGCTTCAACAACTCGACCCCGCTGATCCGCGGCATCCGCTGGTCCGTCAGGACGACGGCAATCTCATTTTCGCTCACGAGGCGAAGCGCCTCTTCGCCGTCGTGCGCGGTATGAATCGTGAAGTCCTCCTTGAACTGGGCCCGGAAGGTCTCCAGTGCGAACGGCTCATCATCCACATAGAGGATGGGATAGCGGCGATAATCCTCCGGCTGCAGCAACGGCTTCACCGCGGATTTCCTTTCACTGAAACGGGTTCGGCGGGCATCCCCGTCCCGGGCCGGTCCGGCGTCTGGCGCTTCGGCAGCGTGATGATAAATTCGGCGCCGAGCCCTTCTTCGCTGCTCGCCGTGATCTTTCCGCCGTGGTTCTCGATGATCCGATAACTGACCGAGAGGCCCAGACCGGTGCCCCGGCCAACCTCCTTTGTGGTAAAAAACGGCTCGAAGATCCGGCCGAGGAACTCCCTCCGGATTCCCATGCCGCTGTCGCGGACCGAGATATGAACCCGGTCACCGTCTTCCCAGCTGCGCAGCCAGATGTCCCCCTTTTCCGGAACGGCATGAATCGCGTTCTGAAGCAGGTTCATGAAGACCTGATTGATCTGGCCCGGAATCATTTCGACCGCATCCCGGATGCCGTAGTCCCGATGCAGCGTGATCCGGTCCCCCATCTCGTGCTGGATCAGCTTGATCGTGGCCTCCAGTCCGTCATGAATATCCACCCGTTTGTAGTTTTGCTCGTCCTTTCGCGCAAAGGCCTTAAGATCGGTCACGATCCCCTCGGTTCGATCCAGGCCTGACTTCACGATCGCGAGGGACTGCTCGATGTCCTGAAGGAGCTTGTTGAACTGGATCAAGACCTCCCGCGTCTCGGGATTCTTCTCCAGCGCCTGGCGGACCTGCACCAGATATCGTCGGAGATTGGAAAGACTGCCTTTGGCGAAACTGACCGGGTTGTTCACCTCATGCGCGATTCCGGCAACGAGCAGCCCCAGGGCCGCCATTTTTTCGGAATGGACCAGTTGGGACTGGGTCTCCCCCAGCATCTTCAGCGTCCGTTCCAGTTCTTCGCTCCGCTTCTGGATCTCGCGTTCCAGTCGTCGAAGCTGGATCAGCGACCGGATCTTGGCTTTCAGTTCCTGCGCGTTGAACGGTTTGGTCAAATAGTCGTCCGCGCCGTATTCCAGGCCCGAAATTTTTTCGGACAGCTCGGCCTTGGCCGTGAGCAGGATGACCGGGATGTGTTGGGTATGAATATTCGACTTGATCTCACGACAGACCTGATAGCCGTCCTTGCCCGGCATCATGACATCCGAGATGATCAGATCCGGCGGGTTTCGGGTCGCCATCTCCACGCCCTCGATCCCGTCGCGAGCCTGGACAAGCTCAAATTCATCCTGGAGCTGGAAGGCGATGAAATTCCGCATATCGGCGTTGTCCTCGATCAACAGGATCGTGTGCTCGAGCGGACTCGACAGGATGAGCGCCGGAACTTGAAGGGCAACGCTTTCCTTTAGGACGTCCAAAGCCGAATACTCCGCCGCGGTGTGCAACGCCCGCGTCCAGTCTTCCTCCCGCCGCCGCTCGCCCGCGCGCCGGTCCCGCTCCCGACGCCGCGCCGCGCGGCGATCTTCCGCCGTGCCCTCCGGCTCGGGGAGTTTCAGGTCCATCGGCAGCGTGAAGGTCATCACGGTACCTTTTCCGGGCTCGCTCTCGGCCCAGATCCGGCCGGTGTGGAGTTCCACCAGTTCCTTCGCAAGGGACAGGCCGATGCCGGACCCTTCAAACTTGCGGCTGGCCGAGGCATCGACCTGGGAGAACCGTTCAAAAATTTTGGTCCGGAATTCCTTCGGAAACCCGATGCCGGTGTCGGTGACAGAAACCAGGACGCAGTCGCCCTGCCCGTTTCCGTCTTCCGGCCGGGCCGTTCCGTACCGGACCGTCACAGATCCCCCCGGCTCGGTGAATTTGAGCGAGTTGAAGATCAGATTCAACAAGACCCGCTCGACCTTGTCCTTATCGCAAACCACTTCGGGCAGGGAATGGCCATCGATGAACGACAGCCGGATCTGCTTTTTATCGGCCATCGGTGACACCGACGCTACGATGCCCTTGATAAACTCGGCAAGATTCACCTGATCCAGGGTCAGCTGCATCTTCCCGGCGTCAATCTTGGCCAGATCCAACAGGTTGTTGATCATTTTGAGCAAGCGCAGGGAGTTTTGATACATGATCTGTACGTGGCCTTCCTGCGATTTCTGCAGCGCGCCCATTTCCCCCTTGAGCATGGATTCCAGCGGCGCCATGATCAGCGTCAACGGCGTCCGCAGCTCATGCGAGACGTTCGCAAAGAACTCCGTCTTAATCGCGTCCAGCTCTTTGAGCTTCGTATAGGCTTTTTCAAGGTTCGTTTTGGCCTCCTCAAGATTTGAGTTGGCAACCTTCAAATCATAACGTGATTTAAACTCCTGGAAACGCAATTTGTCACCAAAGTAAGACGCCGTTGCAGCAATACCAATTGTACTGATTAAAAAGAAATTGTTATTCAAAAAGATTGCGTTCATGCCTAAAGTTTCCAAACGAAGCAATGGTGCAAGGTAAAACAAATATATTAACCCATAAACTGCAAGTGCTCGCTTCAGACTCCACGGCATGAGCAGACTGAAAGCCAAAATAACCAAGTTCATACCAGCGTAATACATGCTGGCATGTCCACCGGTATATAAAATAATCCATGAGATAAAGAAACTGACAGTAAGATACGTCATTGTTCCTAGCAAATATGGATAACGACCAGCTATCATCGTGAAGGATAAAGTAAAGATCACCGAGTACGCTAAACTATTGATGAGTCGCAGAATCATAAAAACCATAAAATTTTCTGGATAAATAAAATAATCCAGGATTCCAAAAAACGGAAAAACGACAATTGCCAATGCGCTTGCGATCTTTATTCTGGAGACAGTAAGAGTCCGTTTTTCATTCTCGAAATTGCCAATCAGATCGTTATGCCCTGGGTTGTCTCGCATGCCTAACTTACCCGATGTGTGATAATCATTTGAATCCGATCACGACTGCGGCTTGTGGTGGTATGCCAAAAGAATCATAAGCCCTGACATCTCTGAACTTGGCTCTCTTCATAATGGCCTGGAGTTCTTCACCATTGTAGAACCGGAATATGCGCTCTTCTTCTAAATCAAGCAATGATGCTGCGCTGTTAATATATGATTGCGTTGAGGTCAATATCTCTTTTTTTGAAATGCCAGGGGGCGATATAAACTCCGGGCTGTTAATTTTCGCGATCAAATCGGTTAGCGGCTTTGACATGTCTAAGTCGGGCTTCATAGAAGAAATGACCAATCGCCCCCCAGGTTTCAATATCCTGTAAAGCTCTTTGAGTACTATGTCTGGGTCTGTGATATATGAAATGAATAAGCTAGCCAGAATTTTGGTAAATTGCTCGTTACGAAACGGAATGAAACAACCGTTTTTGCTTGAGTCTAAATTAGCAGATAAATAATTAACGGGCAAACCAACAGATCCTTTTCTTTTAAGCAGCAACCGGTGCTTTTCTTTCGCTTTGCTAAGTACCTCGGGCACAAGATCTACCATAAAAACTTTAGGCCAATTTTTATTTAAGACGTTATTGTCTATGCAAGCCTGGACAAAGTTGCCGGTTCCACCACCAACATCTGCCAAAATATCTTCTCTAGTCAACTGCATTAAATCCATCTGCTGCTTCATTAACTCAACATACTCATCCGCGAGTGTTATCACATCAAATCCTAAATCACCATTTCCCTTGCCCAGTAAATATGTCCTCCAGTAATCCTGGAAATTTAATAAGGGGCGTTTCACCCTGGACCATTCTGCCCGTGTCATCTTTTGTACGCTATATGAATCAGGAATCGCAGGAGAAACATCGGTTCCAAACAAATCTTTCCATATGCATTGTGTCGTTAACTTGAATACCTCCATGGCTTCAGCAGTCGTTTGCACAACATGACCCGTTGGAACTTCAAAGATTTCTCTCCGTCCCTTGGACTTTACACTCATTAGGTCAGCAACGCGCTTTTGATTCGTCCAGAAATCATAATTCCCGCGAATCCACGTCACGTGGATGTTAATTTCACTCATGTCCATTCTGGCATCTTCCAGATAAGCCATGTTTGTATCGAGAAGATCTCCTAGCGCTGATCTCTTAATACAGTGACCTAACAACTCAAACGTACCAAATCGATCACCCTTTTTATAATTATCGATATAGTCTATGCCACCACTGGCATTATATATAAGATCTTGAGGGTCTGTCGTTCCCATGACGTTTATCCAATAACTGACCCTTTTTTGATGATCTTTTATAATTGCTCTCCTAGTAACGACAGAAGCATTGCTGAAGGAGACAACAATGCATTTGTCGGGTAAAAAAGAGCCGTTGTGATAGCAATAATCCAGCGTCGTCAGGCAATCTTCAATGGATTGTGAGATTGTGAAGTTTAGCATCTCCTTGCCCGGCTCATTATCTTCCGGCTCCTTATGGCTTTCGCCGATCGTTCTTACCCCGTCGTAACGAATGACAACAATGTTTTTTCTGTTCTGTTTAAATGTTTCTACCAATGCAGCCGCTAGCAGGCTTGTTGATTCCTTTTTTCGACCGAATGCCGGGGGTATAATAATTATCGGAGTGATAATCTTTTCTCCAGAGCTTTTTAAATCAAAGGAGGAGTTCAGAATGCCAACTATTTGCTCGCCTCTTCTGTTGCAATATTTCACAATATGAACACGGGGCTGAAGATTTAGATAACGTCTTAAACCACTCTCTGTTTCGATAAAGAAGCTTTTAGCTGCTTTTATTATTCTCGAAAAAAATCGCCCCTTGTCGTGATCCCCGTGAAATTCAATTTGCCTAAACTCGAAAGGCTGTCTCTCAATCCTGTATTCAAGGCCCACCTTTAGTTGGTTTTTGTTGACCGGGGTAACGTGAACCACCTTGGCGCTGTCCCGTTTCTGAATGCCTCTGCCCTTGATGACATTAATCTGTTGGATGATTTTCCCCGGCGAGAAATAATCATCGCCGAGAGGGAGATGGAAGGACAGGCCGGATGAGTTGAAATCGACGACCTGCTGAACCGATCGTTCGCGACCCTCCTCCCTGAAGTGCAATTCCACGGTGGACCGTTCGTCCTCGATGGGCTCGCTGGAGTAACGCGTTTCCACCCGCCTTTCTTCAAAATAGATCACATCCGGTTTTGTAATCGTCAGCGAATCATTGCCGACATATTTGACGGTCGCTTCAAAAAAATAAGAGGCCCCTCGAAACGTCATCCCCAAATAGAGATGATCATACCGGTGGATGGCAGACCGGCTGGACGGCTCGGGAAGTTTTAAGGACAAATGGTATTTGCCGATATCCTGAAGATGCGCCGTGATCAAGGTATAACGACGACACCAAAAAATCTGGACCGGCGCTTGTTGCTGGGACGCCGCATAAAAAATCGATTTGATGGCGTCCGCATCGTTGAAGGGTTTAAGATTTTGTACGGAGGAATCGGTTTTTTTTTGGAAGCCGCTGAGCGTTTCGTTAAAACCGTGGTTTAGGATATAGCTCTTCAGCGTCTTTTTGTGCTCGCCGTCGAGTTCTAAAAACCGCACCCCCATTCCGCGAAACGGGCCGCTTCCTTCATTTTTAACATAAACGACTTTGCCCAGGAAGTTGATCGGGTCCGCAACGTTCGGAACAAAAAACTGCGCCTTCAACGGCGCGGTTTGATTTTTGGCTCCCTTGGTTACGATAAAGAGGCCGGAGGTGCTTAGATTGAAGACGTTGCCGAACGGTTCCGTGTTTTGCTCGTGTTCGACGATCGGCAGGTAGCAATTTTTCCGAAGATATTCCCGATAGTCGCTTTTTTGCGTATTCCTGAAAGCGTCCGGCTGGTTATTCATCGATTAGTTATGAACCGTGAAAGCAGGTTCTATTTCAAAAACCATATTCTTTGGCCAGCTCTCGATAAATTATCGTTTTATGAATGGGTGATGGACCTTCGTAAATCTGCATGAGCTTGGCATCCCTCATTAATTTCTCCATCGGGTAATCCTTGGAATAGCCATAGCCGCCCAGAAGATCCAGCGCCTCACTGGTCACTTTCATCACAACATCTCCGTTAAAATCCTTCGCCATGGAGGATTCCTTGGCGTAACGACGCCCCTGATCATGCGCCCAGGCCGCCCGCCAAGCCATCAATCGTGCGGCATCAATCTGGGTTGCCATATCGGCCAATCTGAAATGTACATACTGAAAATTCGCCAGGGGCTGGTTGAACTGTACTCGCTTATGGACATGCCTTATCGCATGCTCCATGGCGGTTCTCGCAATGCCCACCGATCCGGCCGCAACATTGATTCGTGATTTCGAAATCGACTGCAACGCAATTTTGTATCCTTCGCCCTCCGCCCCGATTCTGTTTTCGACGGGGACTTTGACATCTTCGAAAAATATCTCGGCCGTGTTCGACGCCCGCTGTCCCATCTTGTCCAGAGCCTTTCCGATCTTAATGCCTGCGGTCTTCGATGGTGTTAAAAACGCCGTCAGGCCTTTTGTCCCCAAGCTCTTGTCGATCGTCGCGAACACCACATAGTAGTCCGCCACTCCGCCGTTCGTAATGAAATGTTTCACTCCGTTGAGAATGTAATGATCCCCTTTCAACTCGGCCCGGGTCGAAATACGGCTCGGATCGGACCCCGCATCCGGTTCCGTGAAGCAGAACGAGGCCAATGTCAGTTGGCGACAGTAAGGAATTAAAAACTGCTCTTTCTGTTCTTCGGTTCCGGCAATCAACAGGGGAGCCGTCCCGAGAACATTGATCATGATTGAGGTTGTTATCCCAACACACCCGGCTGCCAACTCTTCCGTAAGAATAGCCGTTTCTAAAACCCCCAAGCCACCGCCACCGTACTTTTTAGGAATGTAGATTGTAAAAAGACCTAGATCGAACGCCTTGCGGATCACATCCCAGGGAAATTCCCCTGTTCGATCATGTTGAGCGGCCACCGGGACGATTTCTTTTTGAGTGAAATCCCGGACGCGGTCCCGCAGGTTTTTTTGGTCCGGGGATAACTCAAAATTGATGACGAACCGATCCACCTTCGTCCCGCCATTGGCGCCGAACTGGATTCCCACTTTATAACTGTCGCCTCCGGCAGGCGTCTGAATTCGGTAGACATGTTTCACCGTGGCTGTTGAGTGGTTCAGTTTTGATCCTTGGTTTACGATGGCGATACCTGGAAGCGGTGTTCCGGGCAGGAAATAACTCTCACCCACAGGTGCCATAAACGAGAGGCCGGTCTGACTGATATCGATGATGTCACGCGTCAGCATTTCATTCGAGACCGGCAGCAGAATTTCAATCCGGTCGCTCCCGTTCGCCCCGTCTACCATCTTCCGAACTGTCTTGCGTCGTTCTGCTAGATTGTGGCCGGTCACGTTATCCTCCCTGAATATTTGGTTTGTAAAAGGGCGTCGGCATCATCGCGGATATCTCCCTATTCCGAATACGTTACTCCTCTGACCAAAGGATTGCCGTTAACGCACGGGTTGGGATAGGGCTCGGAGGCGCTGGTCCTCTGCGTGAGGGGGCGATCCGATCCTCGTCAGAGCATTAGGCTAACCGTGTAGGAAAAATGAAAACTGGTGGAGGCGGCGGGAGTTGAACCCGCGTCCGAAGAACGTCAGCCCCAGGTGACTACATGCGTAGTGGCTGTTTTTGCTTCGCCGCTCCCCGGGTACAGCAACAAACCCAAAGAGCCGCTATTCCAGTTTGTCTCATCCCGCGGGCCCGGACCACCCGCGAGACCAGTCTGCTATCGTGACATCCAGGCTAACCGCACAGACAACAGTCAGATGGACGCGCCGCTATTAAGCGGCGAGGGCCAATTCAGTATTGGCAGTTACTTGTTTCCACAGGTGTTTAACGAGCCCCTGTGGGACCTCGGCATGCCGCCCGAAACCTCTTGATCTCCGTCGAATCCGGTCGCCCCCTCCTTATGTTAACGTTTAAGACTTCTAACTTAATGATCGCACTAACGTTGTTTTTGCTTGAAGGCTTTCTGGATCTCCCGCTCCGCGATCTTTCGTCGCAGCGTCTCGCGTTTATCCCCGGCCTGCTTTCCGATCGCCAGAGCCAGTTCAACCTTGGCCCGGCCTTTCTTAAAATAAATCTTCAAGGGCACCAGGGTGAAACCGCGTTGCTGTGTCTTCCCGATCAGCTTGCTGATTTCATTTCGATTCAGCAGCAGTTTTCGCACCCTCAACGGTTCATGGTTCGCTATATTCCCATGACTGTAAGGACTGATATGGCAATGATGCAAGAAAACCTCATTGCCTTCGATCCTTGCGAAGCTGTCTCGAAGATTCACCCGGCCTTCTCTTAGCGCCTTGACCTCTGTTCCGACCAGAACGATCCCGGCCTCGTACTTTTCCTCGATGTGGTAATCATGAAAGGCCTTTGGATTGGTGGCCGCAACCGAATCATTTGCCATGACACCGTTTTATAGAGTCGGAGGTTAAACATCGTCGGGTCCCTTATACCACAGATCACACAATTATGCAATCGCTTGATCGCCCAAGGCTTTTGGTGCCGATCGCCTTGCTTAAAGCTCCCGGCGTGCGATGAAAACGGAAAAGTCTTTCGGCCTGGCTTCTGCCGGAGCAACCTGTTGAAATTATAAGAATTGAGGATCGGCGGGAATATTAACAGTTTGGGGCAACGCCTTTATCCCGGACAAAGAGAGAAGCGGGATCGCCCTTTCCATTGCTGACGATCGGTCTGATCATGGTGGAGCCCGGTTTGAGGGCTACCGCAACCCCTTTTTCGTCAATCTTGGCGATCTCGGGGCTCGTAGACTGCCAGGTCACTTTTGCGTCTTTGATTTCTTGCCCGTCCGCACCCGTGACCGTTGCGGAGAATTGCCGCTTTTCACAGGGATTGAGCGCGTAAAATTTCGGATTGACCGCGACCGTTACCGCGCCGCCGGATGCATCGGCGACTAAAAGGATCTGCGGGCTAAAGTTACCGTTTTCCATGGATGGAATCACAGAAGCGGAAAAGAAAGAAATGGGCAAACTCCATGGAATGGCCATCAGTACCGCCAGTATCACGGATGATCTACGATTGCTTTTCATTTTTATCTCCCACCGAGCCGGCTCCGGCTCCGTATAAATCCTGTGTCAAGGTCCATCAAAAGGTCCTCTTGCTTTCAGGTTAGCGTTCATCCAACTTTCTGTCAAGGTGAAACGGCTCTTATTTCCCTGGATCCCAATGTAAAGGCTATCGCAACCAAGTTCTTAATTGACTGGGAAGATTCGTCACGATATACTGGCTTCGCGTTAAACACTATTGGGGTTTTTTGGGAGAGACGGATGCCAAAAGCGCTTCCCTTCACATCCGCAGATCAAATCCTTCAAGGACTCATTGCTCAATACGGGCTGGAGGGACCGATGGCGGAACACCGCCTGCGGGAGCGCTGGGCTGAGGTGGTCGGCGATCAGATCGCGGCGCATGCCCAGCCGGACCAGATCCGCTTTCGCAAACTCTACCTGGCCGTGGACAGCCCGGCCTGGATGCAGGAGCTCTCATTTTTAAAACCGACTCTGCTGGAAAAAACAAATGCGGCCTTGCGCCAGTTCCGGGCCGACTTCCATATTCAGGAGATCGTCCTCAAGCTGGGGCAGCCGGCGCCGGCGCCAAAACAATCCGCCGATATACCCCAAAAACGTCGTAAGCAGTAGCTTCCCCCTCGCGGACACAAGAACATCGCCCTACTCCGGTTCGGACGGATGACCGGTTGTAGCCGGCTGCCGCGTCGTGCTTGTCTTCAGCCGACTTTCAATGCTCCGGATCTTAACCGCGATGACTTTCGGATTGGGATAATGTCCGGCCAGTGATCGGTACTCCGCCAAGGCTTCATCCAGACGATCGAGCTCTTCAAGGCTGTTGGCGGTCCAGAACCGGATCTCGATCAGCACATCGCTGTTCGGATAGCGCCGGGCCGTCTCTTGGTAGGCGGCAAGCGCTTCGCCGTACCGCCCCTGAAGAAAGTAACTGCTTCCGGTCCGATACAGGGCATTATCCGCCCATTCGCTCTTCGGCGATTGTTTTAGAAGCTGGTCCCACTCGTTCCGGGCCTGGTCAAAATCGCCCTGGTCAAAGTAGACCTCGCCGATCCGGTACTGAACCTCTTCGGCGACGGCCCGATCGGTCGTCCGCTCCATTAATTTTTGGTATTCCGCCACGGCCCGCCGGTGGTCTTGAAATTTTTTTTCATAAATCTCGGCAAGGGTCCGCTGAGACTGCAGGGCCAGTGGACTGTTGGGATGATCGGCAATGATTTTGCGGAAGACTTCGACCGCCTTTGGGTAGTTGTTGAGGTAGAGATATTCCAATGTCCCGATGGCGTAATAGGCGTCATCGACATAGACGCTCTTGGGGTAATCCTCCACGAGACGGTCATAGGCCTGGACGGCGCCGAGGTAATCCCCCTGCTTCCACCGGGCTTCGGCCTTCGCAAGGAGGGTTTTCGGCGTCTGCTCGCATGCCGTAACCATGAACAGCAGGGCCGCGACGAGCATCGTTCCCAGAAAAATCCAAAGCCGGCCAGCGGGCTTACGCCGGCCGCCCATTGCCCTGTTGCGGTGCGGGTTCTTCGGCAATTTCATCCGAGTCGGATCGTTCGGCCAGCGTGGTCACCCCGACTACACGATCATTGGCATCCAGTCCGATGAGCCGAACACCCTGGGTGTTGCGCCCGATCACTCGGATGTCCTTGACTCTGAGTCGAATTATCTTTCCTTCGGCCGTCATCAACATGATCTCTTGATCGTCCGCCACCTGGAGCGCGGCGACGGCGTTCCCGTTCCTCGGTGTCGTCCGCACGCTGATGATTCCCTTTCCGCCCCGGCCCTGGGAGCGGTATTCCTTCGGATCGGTCCGCTTGCCGAACCCATGTTCGGTGACGGTCAGTATGCTGGCCCCGGTTCCCTTATCCAGCGCCTCCATCCCGATTACTTCGTTATCCGTCGCCAAGGCAATTCCTTTCACGCCCATGGCGGTGCGCCCCATGGAGCGGACCTGTTTTTCCGGAAAACGGATCACCAACCCCTTTTTTGTTCCGATCAGAATTTCCTTGTTCCCGTCCGTCAGGCGAACCGCAATCAGTTTATCCCCCTGGTCCAGCGTCAACGCGATAATTCCGCCCGCCCTCGGATTACTGTAAGCCTGAAGCGGCGTCTTCTTGATGATTCCCTGCCGCGTCGCCATTACCACATAATGGTCCTCCCGGAATTCATTCACCGGAAGGATCGCGCTGATTTTTTCCCCCTGAGCCAGCTGAAGAAGATTGACGATCGCCTTCCCCTTGGTCGCACGGCCCGCCTCGGGGATCTGATGGACCTTTTGCCAGTAAACTTTCCCGGCATCCGTGAAAAACAGCAAATAATCGTGCGTCGAGGCCGAGAACAGGTGTTCAACAAAATCCTCCTCGCGGACGCCCATCCCGATTTTTCCTTTTCCCCCGCGCCGCTGGCTTCGATAGAGCCCTGACGGATTGCGTTTGATGTAACCGGTGTTGGTGATCGTGATCACCATGTCCTCTTCCGCAATCAGGTCTTCCAGGTTGATCTCTTCCGCCGCGGCGACGAGCTCGGTACGGCGGTCGTCCTTATATTTTTCCCGGATCTCGATCAGTTCATCCTTGATGATCTTTCGGATCAGCGCCTCGCTGCCCAGAACCGACCGGAGGTACTCGATCCGCTTGATCGTCTCCTGATAGTCGGCCGTCAGCTTTTCCCGTTCGAGCTGGGTCAGCCGCTGCAGTTTCATGTCCAGGATCGCCTGGGCCTGAACCTGCGAGAGCCCGAACTGCTGCACCAGCCCCGTCCGGGCGGCTTCGGGAGAGGCCGATCGCCGGATTAACGCAATCACCCGATCCAGGTGATCCAGCGCGATCTTCAATCCTTCCAGAATATGAGCCTTCTCTTCGGCCTTTTTCAGATCGTACTGCGTCCGCCGGACGACCACGTCGCGCCGGTGACGGACAAAGGCCTGGAGAATCTCGGCCAGGTTCAGCACCCGCGGTTGGTTTCCGACGAGGGCCAGCATGATCACGCCGAAGGTCGTCTGGAGCTGGGTGTGCTTGTAGATCTGATTGAGGATCACGGCGGCCACTTCGCCCCGGCGGAGCTCCACCACGATTCGCATCCCGTCCCGGTCCGATTCGTCCCGTACGTCCGATATCCCGTCGATCTTTTTGTCCCGGACCAGCTCTGCAATCTTCTCGATCAGCCGCGCCTTGTTCACCTGGTACGGCAGCTCGGTGATGATGATCGTTTCTTTTTCGGTTTTCGGGTGAACCTCGATCGTGGCCTTCCCCCGTAGAGTCAGAATTCCCCGGCCGGTTTTATAGGCATCTTTGATTCCCTGCATCCCGCAGATGAATCCCGCCGTCGGAAAATCCGGCCCCTTGATCACGCGCATCAATTTCTCGATCGTGACCTCCGGGTTGTCGATCATCAGGGCCAAGGCGTCAATTACCTCGGTCAGGTTATGCGGTGGAATATTGGTCGCCATGCCCACGGCGATGCCGGACGAGCCGTTGATCAGAAGATTGGGAACTTTCGAGGGAAGAACGGTCGGCTCGGTGCGGGACTCGTCATAATTGGGGACGAACTCGACCGTGTCCTTGTCAATATCGGCGAGCAATTCCTCCGCCAGTGCGGTCAGCCGGGATTCGGTATACCGCATGGCCGCCGGCGGGTCGCCGTCGATCGAGCCGAAATTGCCCTGGCCGTCGATGAGGGGATACCGCATGTTGAAATCCTGCGCCATACGGACGAGGGTATCGTAAATCGCGGTATCGCCATGGGGGTGGTAATTTCCCATGATCTCGCCCGTTACCTTGGCCGATTTCCGATACGGCCGGTTGTGAAGCAGGCCCATCTCCTGCATTCCGTACAAAATCCGTCGGTGAACCGGCTTTAGGCCGTCCCGGACATCCGGGAGCGCCCGGCCCACGATTACGCTCATGGCGTAATCGAGGTACGAGGCTTTCATCTCGTCTTCAATATCCACCACAATTTTTCGGGTTTCTGTCGTCACGGGATTCCCTCTTTTATATATCCAGGTTTTTCACTTCCAGCGCATGCTTTTCAATAAACGCCTTCCGGGGCTCGACCTGGTCTCCCATCAAGATAGAAAATATCTCCTCGGCCGCGACCAGGTCCTCCAGTTTGACCTGGAGGAGGACGCGCTTCTCGGGATCCATCGTCGTCTCCCAAAGCTGCTCCGGGTTCATTTCACCCAACCCCTTGAACCGCTGCATCGTCGCGCCGCTCCGGCCGATCGAAAAAATCTCCTCCATAGCATCTTCAACCGCCTGGATCCGCTTGGGCTCCTGTCCTTCGGCTGAGATGAGATACGGCGGAGCCGCAATCTTTTGAATCTGGTCGTAGATTGTCTCGAGCCCTTTATACTCGACCGACTCGAGGACCGCGTCTACCTGAGCCGATTCGACCCGCCGCTCGATCACCTGTCCCTCCCAGCTCAATGAGCAGGCCAGAACAAACCCGTCATCCCGACGGGACAGATCGCTTTGCACCCGGACTTTCTTCGCCGTCTGCGGAAAGATTTCTTTGAGAATATCCAGATAGACTTGTTCAAACTGCTTGAGCGTCTTGGGTGTCTTCCAGTCCGCTTTGGGATCCGGACGGACCGTCAGTATGGCCCGGATTAATTCCGACGGGGCTCCCCGCTTTTTGATCTGGAAGAGGTGCTGACGATATTTCCCCATTTCAATAAATAGTTTTTGAAGCCGGTCGGCCGGGATCGGCTTCTTCCCTTTCTCGCCCGTGATCGAGGCCCGTTCTTTTCCCAATCGGAAGAAATAGTCCTCAAATTCTTTTTCATTCTGCAGGTAGCGCTCTTCTTTTCCCTTTTTTATCTTGAAGAGCGGCGGCTGGGCGATATAGAGATAACCCTTCTCGATGATCTGCGGCATTTGCCTGAAAAAGAAGGTCAGAAGAAGCGTCCGGATATGGGACCCGTCCACATCGGCGTCGCACATCAGAATGATCTTGTGATAACGGGTTTTCAGAATGTCGAAATCTTCCGAGCCGATTCCCGTGCCCAGAGCCGTGATCAGGGTTCGTATTTCATCGCTCGAAATCATTTTGTCGAACCGGGCCCGTTCTACATTGAGAATCTTCCCCTTCAAGGGAAGGATCGCCTGATTGCGCCGATCCCGCCCCTGCTTGGCCGACCCGCCCGCCGAATCGCCCTCCACAATGAAAATTTCCGAGAGGGCTGGGTCGCGTTCCTGACAGTCGGCTAGTTTTCCAGGCAGGGAACCGATGTCCAGCGCATTCTTGCGTCGGATCAGCTCCTTCGCCTTTCTCGCCGCCTCTCGGGCCCGTGCGGCATTGATAGACTTCTCCGAAATCTTCCGGGCCACCCCGGGATTCTGGTCAAAGTAGGCGCCGAGCGCTTCATTGACGGCCGCCTCCACGATCCCTTTCACTTCGCTGTTTCCAAGCTTGGCCTTGGTCTGTCCCTCGAACTGCGGTTCCGGAATTTTGACACTGATCACGGCCGTCAGCCCTTCGCGGACGTCGTCTCCGGTCAGGGCCTGGTCGTCCGCTTTCAAGAGGTTGTGGGCCGTCGCGTAAGAGTTCACGGTTCGGGTGAGCGCCGCCTTGAATCCGACGAGATGGGTCCCGCCCTCCCGGGTGTTGATGTTGTTGGCGAACGAGAAGATGTTGTCGGAATAGGAATCGTTGTACTGGAGGGCCACCTCCATCAGGATGCCGCCTTTCTCGCCGGAGACATAAATCGGCTTGTGGAGCGGATCCTTGTTTTCGTTGAGATGCTCTACAAAGGAGATGATGCCGCCTTTGTAACAAAACTCCTGGCGCTTATCGGTACGTTCATCCCCAAGAAGTATTTGCAGTCCTTTATTAAGAAAGGCCATTTCGCGCAGCCGCTGAGACAGCGTGTCGAAACTGAATTCGGTCGCCTCGAAGATCTGGGAATCGGGTTTGAAGGTGATCTTCGTCCCGCGTTTTTTTGACTTCCCGGTCGACTTCAGCGGCGCCTCCGGTTTCCCGCGCCGGTACCGCTGTTGAAACACCTGTCCGTTCTGCCAAATCTCAATCTCCAGCCATTCCGACAGAGCATTCACAACCGAAATTCCGACACCATGAAGACCGCCCGATACCTTGTACGACTCCCGGTCGAACTTACCACCGGAGTGAAGGACGGTCAAGACCACCTCGGCTGCCGAGCGTTTCTGGGCGGTGTGCATGCCGGTCGGAATTCCCCGGCCGTTATCGATTACGGTGCAACTGCCGTCGGTGTGAAGAAACACCTCGATCCGGTCGCAGAATCCGGCCATGGCTTCATCCACGCTGTTGTCCACCACCTCATAGACGAGATGATGAAGTCCGTCCAGACCGGTGCTGCCGATATACATCGCCGGGCGCTTTCGGACGGCATCCAGCCCTTCCAGCACCTTGATCTGTCCCGCATCGTACTTTGTTGACGTTTTGGTCTCCATTCCGCTCCTCAAAACACGCTGGTCCCCGTTTCGCCGGGCCTCAAACCCGCATCGGCATGACGACACACAAATAGTCCGGATCTCCTGGCTGGCGGATCAGGCAGGGACTCAAGGCATCCTTAAATTCCAAGACGACCTCTTCCGAGTCCATCGCCGACAGGATGTCCAGAAAGTACCGCGCATTGAAACCCGTGGTGAGCCCTTCCTGCCCGAATTTGGCTTCGATCGTTTCTTTCGCCTCTCCCATGTCCGGGTTGCTCGAGGACAATGTAATGGTGTCCGGT
Organism: Nitrospirota bacterium; assembly: GCA_016200255.1. Taxonomy (GTDB): domain Bacteria; phylum Nitrospirota; class Nitrospiria; order JACQBZ01; family JACQBZ01; genus JACQFA01. Next base: position 27,797 of record JACQFA010000023.1, read on the forward strand.
TCCAAGGCCAGCTTGATCGCGCTGGTCTTCTCGCGGGACAAAATGGACACCCGGCGGAGCGCGCCTTCCAGATTGGCTTTCTTCACCACCGCCCTCTTCTCATTTTCCTTGGGAATCACCTGCTGGTAATTGGGGTAGCTTCCTTCCATCAGCCGCGCCAGCAACAAGAGACTTCCACGCTGAAAGATCAACTGGTTTTTGCTCACCCCGATCTCCGGCGTCTCCTCGTTTTCATCCAGCAGTTTTTTGATCTCCATCGCCGCTTTCTTTGGGACAATCGCGGTCTGTTCACCCGGGAGCCCCTTCCCTTTTCCATCTCCCGCCGGTCGCTCGATAATCGCCAGACGGTGACCGTCCGTTCCAACGAATCGAACAACCTGCTTTTTTTCCTTCATAAAGAACGTGACCAAAAGACCGTTTAAGATGTATCGGGCATTGTTGTCTCCAGCGGCAAAGACGGTTTTGCGAATCAACTCCGACAGGATTTTGCGGTCGATGGGCATCAGCGGCTCGGAGTCCACCGCGGGCATTGCCGGGAATTCCTGCGGAGGCAGCCCCAGCACTTTAAACTCGCTTTTTCCGGCCTCGATCCCAACCGTGTGATTGTCCTCGGAAGAGATCGTCACCATGCCTTCCGGAAGCTCACGAATAATTTCATACATTTTCCTGGCTGAAACGGTCACCCCGCCCGGTTTTAATACCTCGGCCTTATAGGTTCCTCTGATTCCGATCTCTAGGTCGGTCGCGAACAGAACGACCTGATCCGCTTTCGCCTCAAATAGAATGTTTGAGAGGATCGGCATGGTGTTTCGTTTCTCCACCACGCCCTGCACCCGTTGAAAGCCGGTAAGCAGCTCTCCGCGCGAAATCTTCAGCCTCATAGATAGTCCTCCTCATTCCTTCGAGTCTGTGCTCTTTAGGACGAGCCCTGACCCTCTTTTAGTTGTCTTGAGATGGATTCGAGCGTCTGCTTGAAAGCGGCATCGGCTTCCATCCGTTTTTCAATTTGACGGCAGGCGTGGATCACGGTGGTATGGTCCTTCCCACCGAAATACCGACCGATTTCCGGAAAAGAGAGGGACGTCAGACTCCGGCAAAGATACATCGTAATCTGCCTGGGCTGAACGATCGTCTTGGTTCTCTTTTTCGATTTCATCTCGGCTTGCTTGAGATGGAATCGTTCTGCGACCACCCGCTGGATCTCCTCGGCCGTAAGGATCTTCTTGGCCTGCACACTGTCCCGGAGGATCTTTTTTGCCAGATCCGTTGTGATGGGCTGTCCCGTCAAAGAGGAAAATGCACCCACACGAATCAGGGCCCCTTCCAACTCGCGGACATTTCCCCGGATCGTTTCGGCCAAAAGGTGCGCCACCTCATCCTGTAGATTAATGCCCTCTATCTCGGCCTTCTTCCGGAGAATGGCGATGCGGGTTTCGAGATCAGGAACCTGTAGGTCTGCAATGAGCCCCCATTCAAACCGGGATCTTAAACGCTCTTCGATCGTGGGAATCTCCTTTGGGAACCGGTCGCTTGAGAGGACAATTTGCTTGTGCGCTTCGTAGAGGGCATTGAATGTATGGAAAAATTCTTCCTGGGTCCGCTCTTTTCCGGCAATGAATTGAATGTCGTCCATTAATAGCGTGTCGACGCCGCGATATTTATTTCGGAACTCCAGCATCCGATCGTACCGGATAGAGTTGATGACCTCGTTGGTGAATTGTTCCGATGATAGGTAAGCGATCTTTGTCCCGGGCCGTTTTTCTAAAATAAAATGCCCGATGGCATTCAGCAAGTGCGTCTTCCCGAGCCCGACTCCCCCGTAGAGGAATAACGGGTTATACGCTCGCGCGGGCGACTCCGCGACGGCCAGAGCCGCTGCATGGGCGAACTGGTTACATGAACCAACGACGAAACTGTTAAAGGTGTATCTCGTATTGAGTTGTATCCCCCGGCGGGCCTTGGCTGCTTTTTCTACGGGGGCGGTGTCGTTCTGTAACGGTTGACTGTCTTTTACAATTATATTGATCCGGAGCCCGTCGATCTTGGTAATTCGTTCCAGTTCGTCCGAGAGCATTTCATAGTAATGCTCTCTAATCCAGTCGCAGAAAAATCGGTTGGGTGCAATGAGCGTGACTTCTTTTCCTTGAAAGGAATCAATTGAAAGCGGCTTAAACCATGTATCATGGGTTTGTTTGTTGACTCGCGCTTCGATCCTCTCGCTGGCCTGTTGCCATATTTCTTCAAACTTCATCACCACCCACTTTTTAACAGCTTTATCAACACATGTTAATAATTAATATTACATATTAAAATCAACACATTACGTTATTATAAACTAAAAACAAACCGGCGCTGTTTGTAATTCAAATAATTCATGCTTAATACTTTATTTTAAAGCCAAGATAACAAAATCAGACAAACAAAGCAAGTATTATCCAATCATTGTCCCCCAGCAAACTGTCTGCGTTTACTTTTAGTTCAGCTTATTAACCCAAACTTTCAACAGGACCTACTACTACTAATGTTTAATTTAAATTATAAAGAGAAAGACATATTCTACGCCCCGTTTTTGATTGACTCCAAAGGCAAAGCTGCCTATAATGACCTTTTCAAAAAAATACATAAAGGAGGATCTGTGTCGATTACATACCGACAACCCAGCAATCGAAGAAGAAAGAAAACACATGGTTTTTTGAAACGAATGGAAACCAAGGACGGTCGCCGTATCCTATCTCGTCGCCGGGCGAAGGGGATAAAACGACTGACGGTCTAGGAGCCGGTTGATGCAACGCAGTCAACGTTTAAGCGGTCGACCCCAGTTCTCGGCGGTGTATCGAGAAGGGGTTAAGGTTGATACCATGTCATTCAGGTTTATTTATCGTAAAAACCACCTCTCCCGATCCCGTTTTGCAACGGTCGTTAGTCGAAAATTTGGAACCGCAGTACGGAGAAATCAGGTTAAGCGGAATGCGCGAAGCCTCTTTGATCAGGTTCAAAAAAAAATTTCTCCGGCCTGTGATCTTCTGGTTTTCCCGAAGATCACCATGCTTACGCAAAAATACGATTCCTTGGTCAGTGACCTTGAACGGGCTCTGAAGTCGGCCGGGTTACTTAAAGGACAATCATGAGGCGGTTGATGATTAGATTGATATTGTTTTATCAATGGGGTGTCTCCCCTTTATTGCCCAAGGCCTGTCGATTCGCGCCGACCTGCTCTTGTTATGCTATTGAGTCCATCCGACGACATGGATCCGTAGCAGGCCTGCGGCTCACAGCCATCCGACTGTTGAAATGCCAGCCGTTTCATCCGGGTGGGTACGACCCCGTCAGATAGAAAAAACATTCATGGAGAAACGGTTCATCCTTTTTCTGGTTCTGGCTTTCGCCATCATGATCGCCTACCCTTATTTTATTAAAAAACTGGGTTTCTTCCCGTCTCCACAGCCGTCCGGTCAACCCGACAGGTTCAAGGATAATAAGCCATTAACCGAAAAACCGAAAGAAGTCTCGGTGGCCCAGGCCCCACCAACCACATCCGAACCCAGGGAAGAAAAGACCGTTCAGGTTGATACGGGACTCTACCGAGCCGTTTTTAGCTCTCGCGGCGGAAAGTTAATGTGGCTGGAACTAAAAAATTATACCGGGTCCGACCGGAAAACGCCGATCAAATTATATGAGTGGTCTCCCGGTACGACAGCGGCCTTTTCAATTCAAACAGTCGATGCCGGATTGAATAGCCGGCTGGATCAAGAAAGTTATTCAGTGGAAGGCCGGGACATTGCGCTGGACGAACAAAACAAAACCGGGCAGATAAGTTTTCGTTACTTGGACCCTGCTTCGGGCATGCAGATTTCCAAGCGGTTTGTTTTTTCTGGAGATGACTACCGGATCGCTTTGGATATTGAAACCACGGCTTTTCCGAATCCGTATCTCCTTTCGCTTGGAACAAACTTCGGGATTACGGACTGGGGCCAAAAAGGGAGATTCGTCGGTTTTATCGGACCGGTCACTTTGCTCGACGGTGAATTGAAAAAGGACGATCCCGCTAAAATGGAGCGAGAAGTCCGGCATCAAGGGCCGGTTGTCTGGACGGCTCTTCAGGACAAGTACTTCATCGCCGCCGCCATCCCGACGGACGCCGCGGCCGCGGTCGTGAGCCGCGCGTCTCCAACGGCGGTTAATACTGCGGTGGAGTTTCCATCCGACGGGTCTGGGCCCGTTGCTCACCACGTGCTTCTTTACGTGGGACCAAAGGAACATCGTCGCCTGCAATCTCTCGGGGTTAAATTAGAAGAGACCGTCGATTTCGGCTGGTTTATTTATGGAAGCTGGGCCATCGTTCGGTTTATTGCCCGGCCGCTGTTTCATGTCCTTCAGTTTTTCCACGGCTTCACCGGGAACTACGGCGTCGCAATCATTTTGTTGACCGTCGGCGTCCGCGGGATATTTATTCCCCTCTCCCACAAAAGCTACCGGTCGATGAAGGACATGCAGGCCCTCCAGCCGCAACTGCAGGTCCTCCAGAAGAAGCATAAAGACGACAAACAGCGTCTTCAGAAGGAAATGATGGAGCTGTACCAAAAACAAAAGGTCAATCCCCTGGGGGGATGTCTCCCGATGCTTCTCCAGATCCCGGTGTTTGTGGCGCTGTTCAATGTGCTTTATACGACGATCGAGATTCGCCAAGCCCCGTTCATGTTCTGGATACGGGACCTGTCCGACAAGGACCCTTTCTTCGTTCTTCCGATCCTCATGGGACTAACGATGGTGATCCAGCAGAAAATGCAGCCGACAACGATGGATCCCATACAGGCCAAGCTTTTCCTGATGATGCCGGTCTTCATGACCTTCCTCTTCCTAAATTTCTCTTCCGGGCTGGTCCTCTACATGCTTACAAACAATACCCTGACCATCAGCCAGCAGTATTTCACAATGAAATATTTCGAGAAGCCGCATGAAAAGGCGTCTGGGAAAAAGGGCTCCGGGCAAAAACCGGACGCCGGGCAAGACAGCCCGTAGCTCCCCTTCCGATGGCACGGTTTGCGCGATCGCCACGCCGGTCGGAGAGGCCGGGATCGGCATGATTCGGCTTAGCGGCGATGACGCCGTTCCGATCGCTGCGCGAATTATTCAAACCCGAAACGGACAGCCCGTTGAAGATCGCGCCAGCCACACGATCTGTCTCGGAGTCGTACACGATCCCTCGACGGGCGAGTGGCTGGATGAAATCATGTTCGCCGTCATGCGCGCGCCCAGAACCTACACCCGGGAAGATACCGTGGAGGTTTATTGTCATGGCGGAACTCTTCTCCTGCATCGGATTCTGGATCTTTTGATCCGCCAGGGGGCGAGACTCGCCGATCCCGGGGAGTTCACCCGGCGGGCTTTTCTAAACGGCCGGATCGATTTGACCCAGGCCGAGGCCGTCATGGATCTGATCCATGCGAAAACGGAAGCCGGCCACCGCGCCGCCATGGCCCAGATGGGAGGAGAACTTCATCGTCGTATCGTCCATCTGCGCGAGGAGGCGGTTCATCTGCTGGCCGAGATTGAGGCCGGGATTGATTTTACGGACGAAGACATCCAATTCCTCTCGGATGAGCATGTTCGGACTCAACTCTCAGAGATCTTGGGCCGGGTGGAGTCGCTTCTAAAAACGTCCGCGAGCGGGAAGGCCTTGCGAGAAGGAATCGCAACCGCAATCATAGGACGACCCAATGTCGGCAAATCGAGTCTGCTTAACGCTTTGCTCATGCAGAACCGGGCGATCGTGACCCCTGTTCCCGGAACCACTCGCGATGTTATCGAAGACTATCTGAGCCTTGACGGCATCCCGCTTCGCATTATGGATACCGCGGGCTTGCGGGATACAGATGATCTGGTTGAGCGGGAGGGAGTCATCCGGACTCGACAAGCGATTAAACAGGCAGATCTTATTATACTGCTTTTAGATCTGACTCAAAAAATTGGGCCTGAAGATCGCCGATTGTTTGAAGAGACGGACGATAAACGACGGCTGATCGTTTTTAACAAAGTCGATTTGCTGTCGCAAAAATCATGGAATCAAAAGCAAGCCGACCTAGCAAAAAAGATACCCGCGAAGGCTGTTTATATCTCTGCATTGACCGGCGAGGGAATCGAGAATTTGAAGGCGGCCATCGCGTTCGAAATACACAGCGGTATCGTCACCTGCGGGGATCGCGAAGCCATGATTAATAATAGACATAAGGCATTATTATTACAGGTTAAGGACTCTATTAACAATGCCATTGAGTCCGCGATTAAAATGGGTTCTGCCGAGTTAATGGCCATGGATATTAGAACTGCGGTTGACAGGCTTGGTGAAATTACAGGGGCAACCACCACCGAGGATCTGCTCGATAAGATTTTTAAAGAGTTTTGTATAGGCAAGTAAGAAAGTTCTATGTTTTAGCGGCACCCGTCATCGGAGTGATGATGTTCTGGATAGGGCTGGCTCTAAAATGTTCCACGTGGAACGATGATGCTGATCCGTACATTTGATGAAAATTTCGCCGTCATTGTGGTAGGCGGAGGCCATGCGGGATGCGAAGCGGCTCTCGCGACCGCGCGCATGGGCCATCCCACATTGTTATTGACCATGGAACCGGAGAAAATCGCCCAGATGTCTTGCAATCCTGCCGTGGGCGGTATTGCCAAGGGACATCTCGTTCGAGAGATCGACGCGCTCGGCGGAGAAATGGCCCGAAACACTGATCAAGCCGGTATCCAATTTCGAATGCTTAATACCCGTAAAGGACCGGCCGTCCAGGCTGTGCGAGCACAGGCCGATAAAGCGTTGTACCGTTATGTCATGCGTACAACATTGGATAAAACGAAAGGGCTTGAAATGCGCCGTGGAACCGTCGCCAGGCTTCTTACAGAGGGTCAAAAGGTCATAGGCGTTGTGACAGACGCAGGGACTCGGATCAAGGCTGAAGCGGTGATATTAACGACAGGGACGTTCCTTAGGGGACTGATCCATATCGGAATGACCCATTTTCCGGCCGGAAGAGCGGGTGAGGCCGCTTCAGAGGGTCTATCGGATGATCTTGCCGCTCTGGGGCTCGAGTTGGGCCGCCTGAAGACGGGAACGCCGCCTCGTTTGGACAGGCGAACGATCGATTTCTCTGCCATGGTCCCGCAACATGGTGACGAGCCCCCGCCGCCGTTTTCTTATTCCACCGAAAAAATATCAATAGAACAGGTCCCGTGCCACATTACCTATACAAATCAGGAAACTCACCGAATCATTTTGGATAATTTGAACCGCTCCCAGATGTACAGCGGTGTTATCGAAGGGACCGGCCCTCGTTACTGTCCATCCATCGAAGATAAGGTCGTCCGCTTTTCGGCAAAGGAGCGCCACCAGCTTTTTATTGAACCCGAAGGGCGTGATACCGTTGAGTTTTATCCAAACGGGATTTCAACAAGTCTTCCAGTGGATGTCCAGCAGGCCATTTTAAAAACCATTCCGGGGCTTGAGAAAGCGATTATGATAAAGCCTGGTTATGCCGTGGAATACGATTTCTTTCCACCGACCCAGTTAAAACCGACGCTAGAAACGAAAGCTCTGGAGGGTCTCTATCATGCCGGCCAGATCAATGGGACATCCGGTTACGAAGAAGCGGCTGCCCAGGGGCTTATGGCAGGAATTAATGCGGGTTTGAAAATATCGTCCATGCCCCCGCTCATCTTGGATCGTTCCGATGCCTATATTGGTGTTCTTATTGATGATCTCGTAACGAAAGGAACACGAGAGCCTTATCGAATGTTTACTTCCAGGGCCGAATATCGGCTGCTCCTGCGGCACGATAATGCGGATGTCCGTCTGATGAAAACAGGACATCGAATGGGACTTGTTTCAGAGCAAAACCATCTGGCTTTTTTACGAAGGCGGCAGCAAATTGAAGACGAAATAAAGCGGCTTAAAAAAACGCGTGTCAAGTCCGAGACTCTGAATAACTCGGGATTGATCGGTTCCGAGGAGACGACAGATCAGACACTGGAACAATTACTAAAACGGCCCGAACTGGACTATGGTTTTATTGAACAGCTCTCATGCAGTGGGGGCGGTTTTTCTGAAGAAGTTAAGAAGCGGATCGAGATCGAGGTTAAATACGAAGGGTATATCCAGCGGCAGCTCAAGGAAGTGGGTCGGTTCAAAAAAATGGAGAATCGAAAAATCCCCCCCGAATTCGATTACGATAGCGTGATCGGTCTATCGAACGAGGTTCATGAAAAACTGAAAGAGATCCGTCCTTTTTCAATAGGGCAGGCATCACGGATTTCCGGAGTCACACCGGCCGCCGTTTCTCTCCTGCTGGTCGCACTGGAACGAAATCGGTAGTATTCATATACTGTAAAAAGGCTTGATAAATGTCGGTCCCCAAAGATCGGGCAAAGCTGGCAAGTCATCTTGCCGTCGGTGCGGAAGCGCTCGATAGCCCATTAAGCGGTTCTCAGATTGAGCAATTCTTGATCTATCTTGAAGATCTAAAGGAATGGAATCAGAGGGTAAATTTGACAGCGATTACCGTAGATGACGAGATCATTGAAAAACATTTTCTGGATTCAGTCGCAGGTTTGAAGGCGATTGAGAAGCGTTCAGGCCAGACCATGCTAGATGTCGGAACGGGCGCAGGCTTCCCCGGCCTTCCTTTAAAAATCGTCTTCCCTGCGCTTCAGGTTACGCTTGTTGAGTCATCACAGAAAAAAGCCGCATTTCTTTATCACATAATCGGCAAGCTTCATCTGGCGGGGACAGCCGTTATAAATAAGCGCGTGGAGAAATTAAAGGAAGAAACTGCTCGTTACGATTTGATCGTGGCGCGGGCGTTTGCAAAAAAAAAGGTTGTATTGGAAAGGAGCATTGCCTTATTGTCTAACGATGGAAAATTAATCCTGTATCAGGGACGCCCGGAATCTGCATCACCGCTCGACCACAAGAACGGATTGGAAACCACCATTCAATACCAGCTCCCCTTTTCAAAAATTCGCCGCAGTCTAGAGATCTACAGACGGAAATATTAATAATGTTCCACGTGGAACATGGATCGGCGCACAAAACGCTTTTGTTTTATTTTATGTTGTGATAAGATCGGACGCGTTGTCGGACAGATGGGCGGGTATGGGCAGCATTATTGCGGTTGCAAATCAGAAGGGCGGGGTCGGGAAAACGACCACGGCGATCAATCTGGCGGCGTCCTTGGCCGTGGCCGAAAAAAAAGTTCTGCTGATCGACGTCGATCCCCAGGGAAACACGACGAGCGGACTTCAGGGAAATCGGGAGAGTCTCACCGTCAGTCTCTACGACGTCTTGCTGGGGCAGAAAAAGCTCGACGACATCATCCTGAAAACCGAACTCGCGGGACTCGACTTGATTCCGGCCCGAGTCGATTTGGTCGGAGCGGAGCTGGAACTGATCCAGTTGCCGGAACGGGAGTCGTTCTTAAAGCGAGCGGTGCAGAAGGTGGTTGAGCGGTATGACTACCTCATTTTGGATTGCCCGCCATCGCTGGGGCTCCTGACATTGAACGCCCTGACCGCAGCCGATTCCGTGATCATCCCGGTGCAGTGCGAGTACTATGCCATGGAGGGATTGGGACAATTGCTCAAAACGGTGCAACGGATCCGCGAGAGCTACAATCCGGACCTGAAGATCGAGGGAATCCTGTTCACGATGTATGACGGCCGCACCAATCTTTCCCAGCAGGTCGTGCGGGAGGTCCGAAACTATTTCAAGGAACAGGTCTTTGCGGTGATGGTGCCCCGCAACGTGGCCCTGGCCGAGGCGCCCAGCCACGGCCGGCCGGCGCTGCTCTACAGCATCGGTTCGCCGGGAGCCCAGGCCTATCTGACGCTCGCAAACGAAGTGATGACCCATGCAGAAAAAAGCGCTCGGTAGAGGGCTGGACGCCCTGTTTGAACGGCCCCTTCCGGAGGGGTCGCCCCACGCACCGGCGCCCGGCCGGTTCCTGGACGTGGACGTCCAAAAAATAATACCTAATAGGTATCAACCCCGGAAGGTTTTTAAAGAACCGGAACTGCGGGAGCTGGCGGCGTCTCTGAAGGGGAACGGCGTTCTGCAGCCCGTCATCGTCCGCCGGGTCGAGGACGGTCGGTTCGAGTTGATCGCCGGCGAGCGCCGCTGGCGCGCGGCCAAGCTCGCCGGGCTGGACAGGATCCCCGCGGTGCTTCGCGACGCCTCCGATCCCGAGGCGGTGGAGCTGGCCCTCATCGAGAACCTTCAGAGGGAAAACCTCAACCCGATCGAAACCGCGAAGGCCTACCGCCGCCTGATCGAGGAATTCCATGTCACACAGGAGGACGCGGCCAAACGGGTGGGTAAAGAACGGTCCTCCATTGCCAACGCGTTGCGGTTGCTGGGCCTCCCGCCCGAACTGCAGGACGCGATCGCGTCGGACCAGTTGTCCGTCGGCCATGCGAAAGTGCTTTTATCGCTGACCGGGCTTCAGCCTCAGCTCCGACTGGCGCGACAGATCATGCGGAAGGGGCTCTCGGTGCGCGCCGCCGAGGCCGCCGTCAGGCGGTTGGCATCCCTGGGTCAAAAGGTTTTGCCAAAAGCGGCGACGCCCGTGGTCGAGGCGCAGGAACGATTGATGCGGTATCTCGGAACCCGGGTCCGGATCACCGCGTCGAAAGAAGGGGGACAGATCACCGTTCGATATCATAATTCATCGGATCTGGACCGTTTATTGGAACTTATTTTAAAATAACCGGCGCCGTTCGTTTCAGTGCTACAAGGACACGAACCGGGACTAAGGAGGGAACAGATGCTGCGAAGGGAAGAAAAAGACCGCAAGGATGCGGGCGGAGACGAGATCATCGCCTTTTTGGGTAAAGGGACGGAGTTCAAAGGCGTGATCACCTATCACGGCACCATCCGCATTGACGGCCACGTGGAAGGCGAGATCATTACCGAGGGAACGCTGATCGTGGGAGAAGGCGCCGTTATTAATGCCGAGATCAGCGCCGGCACGCTCGTGAGTGGCGGCAAGATCGCCGGCAACATCACGGCGATGGAAAAGGTTCAGCTCCTGCCGACGGCCGTCCTGGACGGCTCGGTCAAGACGCCGCTGCTCATCATCGATGAGGGCTTGCGTTTTAACGGCAATTGCCAGATGAGCCGGGCGGGGGCGCCCGCAAGGGCGGGGATGGAGGGCGTCGGAGGGCTTCAAGGCCGGGAAGCGGAAACGGTGCAGGAGACGCGCTGATGTCCCGGATCACACGCCCGGAGCAGAACCAGACGGTCGTCGTCGGCATGAGCGGCGGCGTGGACAGTTGCGCCACGGCCCTGATCTTGAAGGAACAGGGCTACCGCGTCATCGGCGTGACGCTCAAGGTCTGGAAGGAGGAGGAGCATCCGGACAAGCGCTGGCAGGACCGGTCCTGCTGCAAGGTCGGGGTGGCCCGTTACGTAGCCCAGCGCCTCGGAATCGAGCACCGGGTAATCGATGTGCAGCCCGAGTTCCGGCAGTCCGTGATCGAGGACTTTATTAACGGCTACCTCGACGGCGAAACGCCGAATCCCTGCGTGCGGTGCAACGAGCATATCAAGTTCGGCCGGCTGTTCGAGATCGCCATGGAACTCGGAGCCGATTTTCTGGCGACGGGCCATTACGTGCGGCTCGAGAAAAACGAAACGGGCCGGCATTGGTTAAGGCGCGCGGCGGATGAACGGAAGGACCAGAGTTATTTCCTCTACCGGCTCCGGCCGGAAATCCTGCCCCGGCTGATCTTCCCGCTGGGCTCGATGCAGAAGTCGGAGGTCTGGCGGCGGGTTGAATCGCTGGACCTTCCGGCCGACGAGATGAAAGAGAGCCAGGAAATCTGCTTCGTCACGCAACAGGATTACCGTCAGTTTCTGTCGATCGAAGCGCCCCGGGCGGTCCGGCCCGGACGGATCGTGACATCCGAGGGGGAGGTTTTGGGCGAGCATCAGGGCGTGGCCTTCTACACCGTCGGACAGCGGCGGGGATTGGGCATTTCGGCGCCGGACCGTTTGTATGTGGTGGATGTCCGGCCGAGTGAGAACACCGTAGTGGTGGGCGGAGAGGACGAGCTGCTCTGCGAAGAGCTGGTTGCGAACGACCTGAATCTTTTTGTGGAACGACCGCTGAAGCATCCGATGGACGTCGAAGTAAAAATCCGTTATCGTCATGCATCGGTGCCGGCCCGGATCGAGCCGATGGACGAGCGGACCGTCCGCGTCAAACTTCAAACGCCCCAGCGGGCCGTGACGCCCGGCCAGTCGGCCGTCTTCTACCGTGGCGATGAGCTGCTGGGAGGCGGAATCATCTGCGACACGCTTCGTCACGGGGAACGCGCCGCCGCGCGGTCGGCCGGGAATCCCTCCGGAACCGGAAGCCCGCCGTTTGACAAGAAGGCCGCCCTGTGTTAGGGTAACGCGTTTTTTTACAACGACGAAATCAAACCAGCGCTGACAAAACCATGAACACCGCAACGGCCCGACGATACGCCAAAGCCCTTTTTGATCTGGCCCGGCAGGAGAAACAGCCGGGTCCGATCCGCGAACGGCTGGAGCAGACGGACCGGATGATCCGGGCCCAGGCCGAACTTCTGGATCTTTGCCGCAACCCTCTTTATAATCTGGACGAAAAAAAACAGGTTTTAGGGTCTCTGGGAGAACGGATCGGAAGTCCGCCGCTTCTACGGCGCTTCATGGATCTACTGATTCAGAAAAACCGACTCCGGGAGTTGCCCGAGATCGCGAAGCTGTTCGGGATGCTGGTGGACGAGGCACAAGGACTGGAGCATGTACGGGTCCGCGTGGCCCGGAGCCTGTCCAGGGAAGAGGAAACCGGCTTGAAGAAAAAACTGGAGACGATCATGCGGCGGGATCTGGACCTGACCGTCGAGTCGGATCCGTCTCTCATTGGCGGGATCGTGGTCTATACGGGCAACCGTGTCTATGATGGAAGCGTGAAGGGACAGTTCCAGGGGCTGCGGCGCGAATTGGCAAAGTAAAACAGGAGCGGCACTAATGCAGATGCGTGCGGAAGAGATCAGCGAAATCATCAAAAAACAGATCAAGGATTTTCAGAAGGGCGTCGACATCCAGGAAGTCGGAGCCGTACTGCAGGTCGGGGACAACATCGCGAAAATTTACGGGCTGGAAAAGGTGATGGCCGGAGAGCTGCTGGAATTCCCGGGCGCCGTTTATGGGATCGTCTTAAACCTTGAAGAGGATAATGTCGGCGCGATTCTTCTGGGCTCGGACGTCGGGATCAAGGAGGGCGATCTCGTCAAGCGGACCGGCCGGATCGCCGAGGTGCCGGTGGGACAGGCGATGGTGGGCCGCGTGGTCGATGCGATCGGCCAGCCCATCGACGGCAAGGGGCCGATTGCGGCCAAGGAGTTCCGTCGGGTGGAGGTGATCGCTCCCGGCGTGGTCGATCGTCAGCCGGTGCGCGAACCGCTCCAGACCGGATTGAAAGCGATCGATGCGATGATTCCGATCGGACGCGGCCAGCGCGAGTTGATCATCGGCGACCGGCAGACCGGAAAGACGGCCGTTGCGGTCGATACGATCATCAATCAAAAAGGCCAGAACGTCATCTGCATCTATGTGGCGGTCGGGCAGAAACGCTCGACCGTGGCCCGCGTCATCAAGACGCTGGAGGACGCCGGCGCGATGGACTACAGCATCGTGGTCTCGGCGACCGCCTCCGAGCCGGCCTCGCTTCAGTTTCTGGCGCCTTATGCAGGATGCGCGATCGGGGAATATTTCCGGGACAACGGCCGCCATGCGCTGGTGATCTACGACGACCTTTCCAAGCACGCCGTCGCGTACCGGCAGCTGTCGCTTCTGCTCCGCCGGCCGCCGGGCCGGGAAGCCTATCCCGGGGATGTCTTCTATCTCCATTCGCGTCTTCTGGAGCGCGCGGCCAAGCTGAGCGACAAGCTCGGCGGCGGATCGCTCACGGCCCTGCCGATCATCGAAACGCAGGCGGGGGACGTCTCGGCCTACATTCCGACCAACGTCATCTCGATCACGGACGGGCAGATCTACCTCGGCGCGGACCTGTTCTATTCCGGCGTGCGGCCGGCGATCAATGTCGGGCTGTCGGTCTCCCGCGTGGGGGGATCGGCCCAGATCAAGGCGATGAAACAGGTGGCCGGAACACTGCGGCTGGATCTGGCCCAGTTTCGCGAGATGGCGGCCTTCGCCCAGTTCGGGTCTGAGCTGGACAAGACGACCCAGGCGATGCTGGCCCGCGGCGCGCGGATGGTGGAATTGTTGAAGCAGGATCAATATCAGCCGCAGTCCGTGGAGATCCAGATCCTCTCGCTCTTCGCCGGGATCAACGGGTATGTCGACGATCTCCCGATCGATCAGGTCCGCCGGTTCGAACGGGAATGGATCCACTATCTTGATAAAGAGGGGAGCGACCTTAAGAAGGAAGTGGCCGCGAAGAAAACGATGGACAAGGACCTCACCGAAAAAACAAAAAAAACACTGGACCGCTTCAAACAGGAATTCACCAAAAATCGTTCGGTCTGACCATCCGGACCCCCGACACCCATGCCGAGTCTACAACACATTCGACGAAAAATCACGTCGGTTAAAAGCACGCAGAAGATCACGAAGGCGATGAAGATGGTCGCCGCGGCCAAGCTCAAACGGGCGCAGGATCGCATCCTGTCGGCCCGGCCCTACGCGCAGAAGATGGCGACGGTGCTGAAAAGCCTGATCCGGGGCGTGAACCGCGATCAACATCCCCTGCTTCACCGGCGCAAAGCCCGTAAAATCGAACTGATTGTGATCACGGCCGATCGAGGGCTCTGCGGCGCGTTCAATGCCAACATCCTCCGACGGGCGCAGGACTTCATCCGGGAAAAACGCGAAGCCGGATTCAAAGTGGGCATCTCGGTCGTCGGCCGGAAAGCCCGCGACTTTTTTCGAAGACGGGACATTGCCCCCCGGCAGATGTGGGTCCAGATCTTCGATCGCCTGAATTATGCACACGGCGCCGAGATCGGGCAGGACATCATCGGCCGGTATATCGAGGAAAAGTTCGACGAGCTTTATCTTTTATACAACGAATTCAAGTCGGTCATGCAGCAGCGGGTCGCAATTGACAAGCTGCTCCCGATCGAACCGCCGGAAGCGGTCGAGACCGTGACGGGGAGCTATCTGTACGAGCCGGATGAAACGGCCGTGCTGGCCCGGCTGCTGCCCAAGTATGTCGAGGCCCAGGTTTTTCGCGCCCTTCTCGAGTCGGCGGCCGGGGAGCTGGGCGCCCGGATGACCGCGATGGATGCGGCGTCGCGGAATGCCGGGGAAATGATCCGTAAAATGACGCTGGTCTATAATAAAACACGCCAGGCCGTGATCACGAAAGAGCTGATGGACATCGTGGGCGGCGCAGAAGCGATGCGGGGAGGTTGACGGTGAATAAAGGAAAAGTGATCCAGGTGATCGGTCCGGTGGTGGATGTCGAGTTCCCGCCGGGAAAACTTCCCGCGATTTATAACGCGCTCCGTGTGGAGCGGGAGGCGGATGAGAAAAACCGGCTTCCGCAGATCCGGCTGACGCTCGAGACGGCCCAGCACCTTGGAGAGAACCGAGTGCGGGGCGTGGCGATGTCCACGACGGAGGGGCTGGTTCGCGGGATGGAGGTCACGGACACCGGCGCGCCGATCATGGTGCCGGTCGGCCCCGAAGCCCTGGGCCGCATGGTGAATGTGCTCGGCGAACCGGTCGATGAGCAGGGCGCCGTCCAGACCAAAAAACATTACCCGATTCATCGTCCGGCGCCGTCGCTGGTGGACCAGGAGACACGGACAGAGGTGTTCGAGACCGGGATCAAGGTGATCGATCTTCTGGAGCCTTATTCACGGGGCGGGAAGGTCGGTCTGTTCGGCGGGGCTGGCGTCGGAAAAACCGTGATCATCATGGAGTTGATTAACAACATTGCGAAGCAGCACGGCGGTTTTTCCGTTTTCGCCGGCGTGGGCGAGCGGACGCGGGAGGGAAACGACCTCTGGCTTGAAATGAAGGAGTCCGGCGTGATCGGCAAGACGGCCCTCGTCTACGGCCAGATGAACGAGCCGCCCGGCGCCCGTCTGCGCGTCGGGCTGACCGGCCTGACGATGGCCGAATACTTCCGCGACGAGGAAGGCCAGGATGTGCTTCTCTTCATCGACAATATTTTCCGGTTTACCCAGGCCGGCTCCGAGGTATCGGCATTGCTGGGCCGTATGCCGTCGGCGGTGGGATACCAGCCGACCCTCTCGACCGAGATGGGGGCCTTGCAGGAGCGGATCACCTCGACGAAGAAGGGTTCGATTACCTCAGTCCAGGCGGTTTATGTTCCGGCGGATGACCTGACCGATCCCGCGCCGGCGACGGCCTTCGCGCATCTCGACGCCACGACCGTGCTGTCGCGGCAACTGGCCGAGCTGGGGATCTATCCGGCCGTCGACCCGCTCGATTCCACTTCGCGGATCCTCGATCCCAAGATCGTGGGCGAGGAGCACTACACCATCGCCCGGCAGGTCCAGGCCACGCTGCAGCGGTATAAGGAACTTCAAGACATCATCGCGATTCTGGGGATGGACGAGCTGTCCGAGGAGGACAAACTGACGGTCGCACGCGCGCGCAAGATCCAGCGGTTTCTGTCACAGCCCTTCCATGTGGCCGAGGCCTTTACCGGAGCGCCCGGAAAATATGTCAAGCTCAAGGACACCGTGAAAAGTTTCAAGGAGATCGTCGAGGGAAAATACGACGATCTTCCGGAACAGGCCTTCTACATGGTCGGGCCGATCGAGGAAGTGGTCGAGAAGGCGAAAAAACTAACGGCGAAGGCGTAACCCATATGCCCGGCCAGATACAATTTGATCTTGCGACGCCCGAACGGCTGCTCGTCAGCGAGCCGGTGGACGAGGTGATCGCGCCCGGCTCCGAGGGAGAATTCGGCGTGCTGGCCGGTCATTGCCGTTTCATGACGACGCTCCGTATCGGCGAGCTCCGTTACCGCAAAGGCACTGAATGGAAGCGGCTGTCGGTGAGCTGGGGCTATGCCGAAGTCGAGCCGCAGCGCATCACGGTCCTGGCCGAAATTGCGGAACGGGCCGAGGAGATCGACCTTCCCCGCGCCGAGGCAGCCGTCAAGACGGCCGAGCAACAGATTGCAGCGACAACCGGTAAGCATGAAGAGATGGCGGCCGCGCGCCGGCAGTTGGAAAAGGCACTCCTCCGGCTCAAGGTCGGAAAAAAGCGATAGCCGCCTGCGTAGTTTGGTTTGATTTACCGCCGGCCTGAGCCGCGGCCTCCGAGAAAGCCACTCAACGAGGCCCCGACCCTCGATCCGGTTTCCGGAGGCATCCGTTATGTTCACGCGCTCCCGTCATTCTTCCCACAAACATCCTTCGTCAGCCCATCCGAATTTTAGAAGCATAAACGACCATAGATTTTTATTCGTAGGGGCGGCCCTGCGTGGCCGCCCTCCGAAAACAGGGCACCCACATAGGGGTGCCCCTACATTGGGGGATATCGTTGATTGGTTTAAAACCATGACGACCAATGATTACATCCGTGGAATCAAACAGGGTGGTTGGCCGCCGTTTCCCAAACGATTATGGCAACGCAATTATTACGAACGGGTCGTTCGGGACGATTGCGAAATGCACCGCGTCCGTGAATATATCGCCGGCAATCCGGCGGGCTGGTTGGAAGACGAAGAGAACCCGGTTCTCCAATCGTAGGGGCAAGCCCCCGTGCCTGCCCGGATCTGCAGGATCGAAAAGGAGCAATATATTCGATCTGCATCTATTATATATATAGGCCGGAGGAAAACTTAGAGGAACATTTAAAGGAGTGTAAGAAAGAGGGTTTGTTAATTGGCGCTGCCGCTTTCCAAGAATACTGCAGCTCAATTTGTATCCTTTAACAGGCGAAAATAAAATGAATCAGATATAAAAGGGGATATTTATGGGATGGAGATTCAGAAGAAGAGTAAGACTATTTCCAGGGTTCTATGTCAATCTAAGCAAATCTGGGATGAGTGCTACAGTGGGTATGCGAGGTTTCAGTGTTAACGTTGGACAAAAAGGCTCGTATCTAAATACTGGAATACCGGGCACTGGTATTTACGACAGAACAAAATTAGATAATGGACAAAACAACCAAGTACTTCCTAAGAACCCTGATATTAGTCTGCCCCGATCATCGCCAGCGG
>JACQFA010000020.1 GCA_016200255.1 Nitrospirota bacterium
GCGAAAAACCCTTTCATGGTTCTGCTGGGGGTCTTTTTCCTCTCGGCCTGGGGCTACTGGGCGGTGACAAAGACTCCACTCGATGCCATCCCGGATCTGTCCGACGTCCAAGTGATTATTTACACCGAGTGGCCTGGACGAAGCCCGAATCTCGTCGAAGACCAGATCACCTATCCTATTGTCACCTCGATGCTGGGTGCGCCAAGGGTAAAGTATGTCCGTGGGGCCTCTGACTTCGGCTTCTCCTATGTCTATGTGATCTTCCAAGATGGTACCGACATCTACTGGGCGCGGAGCCGGGCGCTGGAATATATGAGTAAGATTGCCGGAAAACTCCCGGAAGGGGTTAACCCCATCTTGGGCCCCGATGCGACAGGGGTCGGCTGGATTTACGAATATGCTTTGGTGGATGAGAGCGGTCATCATGACCTCTCCGAACTTCGCTCCTATCAGGACTGGTACTTGCGCTACCAGCTTCAAGCCGTTCCGGGGGTAGCCGAGGTGGCCTCGGTCGGAGGGTTCGTGAAGCAATATCAGGTCAATGTTGATCCGAACAAGCTACTGGCCTACAACATCCCCTTCACACGCCTGACCCAGGCCATCCGAATGAGCAACAATGATGTCGGCGGGAGTTCCATCGAGATGAGTGAGCGCGAATATATGGTGCGGGGACGAGGATACATTCGCAGTCTCGATGATCTGGAGATGATACCGCTCGGAGTAGGCAAAAACGGCGTGCCAATTCTCCTAAGAGACACCGCCTCGATCAGTCTGGGTCCGGAAATGCGACGGGGGGTGGCTGAGCTGGATGGCAAGGGGGAAGTGGTGGGTGGAATCGTGATCATGCGGTACGGGGAAAATGCCCTCAATGTGATTGATCGGGTAAAAGCCAAGATCAAAGAAATCGAGCCCTCGTTGCCAGAGGGAATGAAGATCGTGTCCACCTATGATCGCTCCGACCTGATCCTGCGGGCGATTGCCACATTGAATGAGAAGCTCATTGAGGTGACGATTGTGGTCAGTCTAGTGAGCATCGTGTTTCTATTTCACTTCCGTTCCGCCCTTGTGGCCATATTGAGCCTTCCCCTGGCGATACTGCTCTCCTTCATCGCCATGTACTATCTGGGGCTGACCTCCAATGTCATGTCCCTGGGCGGGATCACGATTGCTATCGGGGCGATGGTGGATGCGGCGATCGTCATGATCGAGAATGCTCATCGTCGGCTTGAACAGATGCAGCCGGGACAAGTTCGGTCGCAGGTGATCATCGATGCCGCGAAGGAGCTGGGCAAGCCGCTCTTTTTCTCTCTTCTTATCATCACGGTCTCCTTCATGCCGGTCTTCACCCTCGAGGCACAGGAGGGCCGGCTTTTTAAGCCGCTGGCCTTTACCAAGACCTTTGCCATGTTCTTTGCCTCACTGCTGTCCATTACTCTCGTGCCGCTGCTCATGGTCTCGCTGATCCGGGGCAGGATTACACCGACAGAAAAAAATCCCATCAATCGTTTTCTGATCGCCGTCTATGAACCAGTGGCAAGACGGTTACTCCGTTTCCGGAGATGGGTCATGGTCGCGGCTCTCGCGGTCTTTGTTATGACCATTCCGATCTTTTTACGGCTGGGTTCGGAGTTTATGCCTCCCCTCAACGAAGGGACGATTCTCTACATGCCGACCGCACTTCCCGGCATTTCGATTACCAAGGCGACCCAAGTTCTTCAACAACAGGATGCCTTGCTCAAACAATTTCCGGAGGTGGAGCGGGTCTTCGGCAAGATCGGTCGGGCCGAGACCTCCACCGATCCCGCCCCGCTCTCCATGGCCGAGACCACCGTGACTCTAAAACCGGAAGAGCAATGGCGGCCGGGGATGACCTGGGACAAGCTCATCGCCGAGATGGATCGGGTGGTCCGCTTTCCCGGCATGCCCAATATCTGGTGGATGCCGATCCAGACTCGGACCGAAATGCTGGCCACGGGTGTCCGGAGCGCCGTGGGGATCAAGATCTACGGACGCGATCTGGACGAAATTGACCGAATCGGCAAAGAGATTGAAGGTCTACTCTCTGGCATACCTGGAACACGGAGTGCCTTCTCGGAACGGGTAACCGGCGGTTACTACCTGGACTTCATTGTAAATCGACAGGAGGCTGCCCGGTACAACCTCACTGTTCAGGAAGTGGAGGAGATCATCGAAGCGGCCATCGGCGGGGCCAATGTCACGACGACTGTGGAGGGCAGAGAACGCTATTCGGTGAATGTTCGCTATGCCCGCGAGCTGCGGGATGATATTGAGCGATTGAAACGGGTCTTGGTGCCCATCCCGATGGGAGCTCACATTCCCCTGGAGCAACTGGCCGAAATCCGGGTCACGACCGGCCCGCCCATGATCAAGGATGAGAATGGCTCGCTGGCCGGCATCGTCTATGTCGATGTGGTGGGTCGGGATCTGGGAAGTTACGTTGATGAAGCCAAGCGGACCATTGCCGGAAAGGTGCCGCTTCCTCCCGGCTATTCCTTGGGGTGGGCAGGATCGTATCAGTATCTGTTGCGAGCCAAGGAGCGGCTCAAGATCGTTGTGCCCGTGACGGTCCTACTGATCTTTGTCTTGCTTTACCTCAACTTTAAATCGGTGCCACGTTCACTGCTCGTGATGATGACCGTCCCCTTCTCGCTTGTCGGTGGAGTTCTCCTGCTGTATCTCCTCCATTATAATCTCAGTGTGGCGGTCTGGGTCGGGCTGATCGCTCTGGCCGGTGTGGCGACCGAGATCGGGATCGTGATGATCGTCTACCTGGATGAAACCTTCAGAAAATATCGAGACGAAGGGCGGTTGAACACCCTTCAGGATTTCATCGAGGCCACCATCGAGGGGGCGGTGAAACGGGTTCGCCCCATTGTGATGACCGCGAGTGCCATCCTCTTTGGTTTGCTCCCCATCATGTGGAGCCACGGCACCGGCGCCGATGTGATGAAGCGGATCGCGGCCCCGATGGTGGGCGGGATGATCACAACCACGCTGTTGACCCTCTTTGTGATCCCGGCTCTCTATTTGATCCGGAGAGAGCGGGAATCCCGACAAAAAGGGAAATAGCTCGGCCAAACCGGACATTTCTATTTTGGCATGACACCCCTATAAATAGATATTGACAAGGTTCATCAAGATCGGTTATAGTGTCCATGGTCGTGCACACCGCAAGAAGCCGATTCTTCAACAAGGAAACGAAATCCAGACATCTCATCCTGTTTGAACATGCAGCAACCATTGCGGCGGCCCTGAATCGATCCGAGTGAATTATCCACCATAACATCATTCTCAGCCAGCTCAAAAGACTTCTTCTTTGTTCGCCGACTGGATGAAGAGACCGTTGATACCCGGACGCCCAACTAAGGAAAACATTCGTTCCATCGTGTCAATAACCCCAAGAACCCGTACATCTGCGAGGCGTGAGACCGCACATGATTGATGACGTCAAGGAAAACCGGATGAATCTGCAAGAGTTAAAGGGAAAGGACATCGCGGAGTTGAACGATGTGGCGAAGGATCTGAAGATCGATAGCGCCAGCAACCTGAGGAAGCAGGAGCTGATCTTCGCGATCCTCCAGGCCCAGGCCGAAAAGAACGGCGTGATCTACGGCGAAGGGGTTCTCGAAACGCTTCCGGATGGCTTCGGTTTTCTTCGCGCCCCGGATTACAACTATCTGCCCGGTCCCGATGACATTTACATCTCCCCTTCCCAGATCCGCCGCTTCAATCTCCGTACTGGCGATATCGTTTCCGGACAGATCCGTCCGCCGAAAGAAGGCGAGCGGTACTTTGCGCTGTTGAAGGTCGAGAAAGTCAATTTCGAGGACCCGGAAGCGGCGCGGGACAAGATCCTGTTCGACAACCTCACCCCGCTCTACCCGGAGGAGAAGATCCGGCTGGAGTTCGATCCGCAGGAACTCTGCACACGGGTCATGGAACTGATCACGCCGATCGGAAAAGGACAGCGCGGGTTGATCGTTGCCTCCCCCCGCACCGGGAAGACGGTCCTGCTTCAGAACATCGCAAAGGCAATACTGGCCAACCACCCCGAAATCACCCTGATCGTCCTGTTGATTGATGAACGGCCTGAAGAGGTGACGGACTGGCAGCGTCAGGTGAAGGCCGAGGTGGTCAGCTCCACCTTCGATGAACCGGCGCCGCGTCACGCACAGGTGGCTGAGATGGTTCTGGAGAAGGCGAAGCGGCTGGTGGAACATAAACGCGATGTGGTGATCCTGCTGGACAGCGTCACCCGGCTCGCCCGGGCCTACAACTCGATCATCCCGCCCAGCGGCAAAGTCCTGTCGGGTGGACTGGACGCCAATGCCCTCCAGCGCCCCAAGCGCTTCTTCGGATCGGCGCGGAATATCGAGCACGGCGGCAGCCTGACGATCATGGCGACGGCGCTGGTGGATACCGGCAGCCGGATGGACGACGTCATCTTTGAAGAGTTCAAGGGAACCGGCAATATGGAGGTCCATCTGGATCGGAAGCTGGCCGACAAGCGCGTCTTCCCCTCGATCGATATCAGCCAGTCCGGCACGCGCAAAGAGGAGCTGCTGGTGGACAAGGAAGACCTGAACAAGATGTGGATCCTGCGAAAGGTTTTAAGCCCTCTCTCGACGGTCGAGGGCATGGAATTCTTGATCGATAAAATCAAGAACACGAAAACCAACAAAGAGTTTCTCGAATCCATGAACCGATAGCGCCCCCGGTCCGCTCGCCTCGAATCGAACGCACACGCCTGCTGCGAGCCTGCACTCGGCGATTTGCAGCCGACGTGTCGCAGGGTGCAGGTCACCTTCTTCGATTCACGGTCAAGACATTCCCAAACAAGCTCTTTTCACAGGAAAATAAAAATGGTATAATGTTTTTTTACCCTTGAACAAGGAGGACTAAACAAAATGAAAGAAGGGATTCATCCGGCGTATCAAGCAACCACCATCACCTGCGCCTGTGGCAACGCCATCAAGACCCGCTCGACACGGAACGACATCCATGTCGAGATCTGTTCCGCCTGCCATCCTTATTTTACGGGAACGCAGAAGCTGATCGACACGGAAGGCCGCGTTGAACGGTTCCGGAAGAAATATAACAAGAAGAAATGAGCACCATACCGGCAGTACAAAACTGTCCTCAAAGAAATCGAGGCCACGGATGAAATGCTTTCGGATGCCAAGGCCGAAACCGGACTGCACGAGATGGCGGAACACGAACGACGGGAACTCTCAACGCGCAAGGATCGGCTGGAACAACACCTCAAGCGGCTGCTGCTGCCCAGAGACCCGCGCGACGACAAGAACACCATTCTGGAGATTCGGGCCGGCACGGGAGGCGACGAGGCCGCGCTCTTTGCGGCCGAACTGTTTAGGATGTACACCCGGTATGCAGAAAATCACAAATGGCGCGTCGAGATCCTGAGCTCCAGCCCGACCGGGATCGGGGGCTTGAAAGAGGTGATCGCCGCGATCGAGGGAAAAGGCGTCTACCGCCGTTTGAAATTTGAGAGCGGCGTCCATCGGGTTCAGCGGGTTCCGGTCACCGAAGCCGGGGGACGGATCCATACCTCGGCCGTCACGGTCGCGGTGCTTCCCGAGGCGGAAGAGGTGGACATCACGATCGATCCAAGCGATCTTCGAATTGACACGTTTTGCTCCTCCGGGGCCGGCGGTCAGAGCGTCAACACCACCCATTCGGCCGTTCGGATCACTCATGTCCCGACTAACACGGTCGTGAGCTGTCAGGACGAGCGGTCCCAGCTGAAAAACCGAACCAAGGCCATGCGCGTCCTTCGTGCGCGGCTGTTGGAAGTCGAACAGAACCGGCAGGATGCCGAGATGGCCAAGGCCCGGAAAACGCAGGTCGGCACGGGCGATCGCAGCGAGAAGATTCGCACCTACAATTTTCCACAGAACCGGATCACCGATCATCGGATCGGGCTGACGCTGCACCGCCTGACCCAGGTTCTCGAAGGGGATCTGGATGAGATGTTCGACGGCCTGATGGCGGCCGACCAGGCCGACCGGCTCAACACCGTCATGGCCTCCTGATCATTTCTTCGAAATGAGAACAGAAAACGATCATGAACACCACCGCAACACGAGGGCTTCAAAACCTTCTTCAAAGCGCGGCGCGCGCGCTGACCGAGGCCGGGATTCCGGACGGCCGCCGGGAAGCCGAGACGCTGATCGCCTTCATTCTAAACTGTGCGCGACTGGACCTCTACCGGGCCGATTCCTTCTCGCTTGATCCCGATCAACAAGAAACATTCAAGGGTCTGATCCGGCGACGCGCGCGCCGGGAACCGCTCCAGTATCTCCTGGGGACGCAGGAATTCTGGGGGCTGGAATTCCGGGTGACGACCGATACGCTGATCCCGCGACCTGAAACGGAATTATTGATCGAAGCCGTTCTGGAATGGTTTGGCCGACCCGCTTTGGCGGTCACTCTGCTGGATCTCTGCACCGGCACGGGCTGTCTGGCCGTCACGCTGGCCACGCTCTACCCGATGGCCCGTATCCTTGCCACCGATCTTTCACCCGCCGCACTGGACGTCGCGCGTTCGAACGCCTTGCGGCATGGAATGACCGGGCGGATCGAATTTCTGGAAGGCGATCTTCTCGATCCTCTCTCGTCGCTCGGCCTGAATCATGCTTTGGATGGAATCATCGCCAATCCGCCTTACGTTCCGGACACGGAACTCGACCAACTGCAGCCGGAGGTGAGCCTCCATGAACCCCGGCTTGCATTGGACGGTGGGCCGGACGGTCTGGATTTCTACCGTCGGATTTTGGCCGACGCCCCGAAGCTTCTTCGCCCCGGCGGCCGACTGTTTCTTGAAGTCGGGATCCGACAGGCGATCCCCGTCCGTGCCATGGCCGAGCGGATCGGCTGGCGCGTGGATCAAATAAAAAAAGACCTGGCAGGCGTCGATCGGGTCGTGTTACTCACAAAACCGTAAAACGGACAATGGATAAGATTTTAATCAAAGGGGGCAAACCGCTCAAAGGCGACGTAGCGGTCAGCGGGGCCAAGAATGCCGCGTTGCCGGTTCTGGCCGCGACACTACTTGGACCGGGAGAACACCGCATCTCAAATATTCCGAAGCTCATGGATGTGGCCACGATCAAGCGATTGTTGAACCATCTGGGCGCCGTGATCTCGGACCATGGGCCGGACGGATGGACCGTCCGGGTGCCCGACCTGTCCCGGTGCGAGGCCCCGTATGAACTGGTGAAAACGATGCGCGCCTCGGTTCTGGTTCTGGGCCCGCTGGCCGCGCGGTTCGGAGAGGCGCGGGTTTCCCTTCCGGGCGGATGCGCGATCGGCGCACGGCCGATCAATCTTCACCTGATGGGGCTGGAAAAAATGGGCGCCGAGATCAAGATCGAGCACGGCTACGTGTCGGTCAAGGCCAAACGCCTCAAGGGAGCCCGGATCTATCTGGATATGCCGTCGGTCACGGGCACCGAGAATCTCATGATGGCCGCGACGCTGGCCGAGGGCGTCACGGTGATCGAGAATGCCGCCCGCGAACCGGAGGTGGCCGATCTCGCCCAATTTCTGATTCAATGCGGCGCGAAAATCACCGGCGCCGGCACGGACGCCATCACGATTGACGGCGTTGAATCGCTGAACGGTTCCGCCGCACACCGGATCATGCCGGACCGCATCGAGGCCGGAACGTATCTGGCGGCCGCCGCGATCACCGGCGGAGATATCCTCGTTCGAGGATGCAACCCGCGGCATCTGGACGCCGTGGCCTTGAAACTGCGGGAGATCGGCGTCGAAATCCGGGAAGAACCGGAAGGCCTCCGCGCGACCGCCCGGGATCGCGTCCGCGCGGTGGATATCAAGACGCTGCCGTATCCCGGCTTCCCGACCGACATGCAGGCCCAGATCATGGCCCTCATGACGCTCTCCAACGGGCTAAGCGTCATCACCGAGACCGTGTTTGAAAACCGGTTTTCGCATGTCGCCGAACTCAGACGCATGGGGGCCGATATCCAGATCGAAAGCCGCAACGCGATCATCAAAGGGGTCCGGCGGTTGAGCGGGGCGCCCGTGATGGCCTCGGACCTGAGGGCCAGCGCAAGTCTCGTTCTCGCGGGTCTGGCCGCGGAAGGCGAAACCGAAATCTCGCGCGTTTATCATCTCGACCGAGGATACGAAGGGATCGAGCGGAAGTTTTCCAATCTCGGAGGGGAGATCACACGGATCGGACAAACATCATGAAAGACACCGTCACCATCGCATTGCCGAAAGGCCGCCTGTTGAACCCGTCCATGGACCTCTTCCAAAAACACGGGCTGCTTCCGCGCGGGCTGCAGGCCAACAGCCGCAAGCTCCTGTTCGAAAACCAAAAACATCGGATCCGGATGGTGATCGTGCGCGCCGTGGACGTCCCGACCTATGTGGAATACGGCGCGGCCGACATGGGCATCGTGGGAAAGGACATGCTGCTGGAACAGGAACCGGACGTCTACGAGCCGCTGGATCTTCGTTTCGGGGCCTGCCGGATCATCGTGGCCGGACCCAAAACCGCGGCCGTGACGCCCACCTGGTCCGCTACAAAACTCAAGATCGCGACAAAATATCCCCGGATCACGGAACGGTACTTCAACGAGAAAGGCCTTCCGGTCGAGATCATCCGTCTCTCGGGCGCGATCGAGCTGGCGCCGCTGGTGGGGCTGGCGGAACAGATCGTCGATCTGATCACGACCGGAACGACGCTGAAGGAGAATCACATGGAGGAGCGGGCGACGATCGCGCAGTCCACCGCCCGGTTGATCGTGAATCGGGCCAGCCTTAAAACAAAAACGAAGACGATCATGGACCTGATCCAAAAACTTCAGGATTCGCTCGGCGAGGCGGCGGAATGAAACTGATCCGGATGAACCGGAAGACCCCCGCTCGGAACTGGCTGTCGACTGTTCGGCAAACCGCTTCGGCCCCGCCGGGCGTCGAGAAGACGGTCCGGACCGTCTTGGATGCGGTCCGTCGTCAAGGGGACGCCGCCGTGATCCGTTACACGCGGCAGTTCGATCTTGTCCGCCTCACGGCCGGACGGCTTCGGGTCCGGCCGGAACAAATCAAGGAGTCCTACGGTCAGGTCACGCCCTCGGCCGTGAACGCGCTCCGGTTCGCGGCCGACCGGATCCGGTCGTTCCATGAACGGCAGAAACTCAAAAGCTGGAGCTATGAAGAAGACCGGATCACGCTGGGACAACTCGTCCGGCCGCTGGAGCGCGTCGGGATTTATGTCCCCGGCGGGAAGGCGGCCTATCCTTCCTCGGTCTTGATGAACACCGTCCCGGCCAAGGTCGCCGGCGTTCCAGAGGTCGTGATGTGCACGCCGACGCCAAGGGGCGATCTGAACCCCCACCTCCTCGTGGCGGCCGATCTGGCCGGGGTGAATGAAATTTACACCGTCGGCGGGGCTCAGGCCATCGGAGCGATGGCCTACGGGACCAAAACGATCGCGCGGGTGGACAAGATCGTCGGTCCGGGGAATATCTATGTCGCCACGGCCAAACGGCTGGTGTTCGGCCTGGTGGACATCGACATGATCGCCGGACCCAGCGAGATCGTCGTGATCGCGGACGACACGGCCGATCCCCGCTTCGTCGCGGCCGATCTACTGTCGCAGGCCGAACATGACGAACAGGCGGTCTCGATCCTGATCACCCCCAGCGAATCGCTGGTTGGAAAAGTCCGGGCGCGGATGAAGGAACAGATCGACCGTCTCCCGCGGAAGAAGATCATCGCCGAATCGCTTCGTCGTGCCGGAAAAATTTTTTTGGTCCGGGACTTGGACCAAGCCGTGGCGATGGCCAACGCGATCGCGCCGGAACATCTGGAGCTGGCCGTGGACCAACCGGACCGACTTCTGCCGATGGTCAAACATGCCGGGGCTGTTTTCCTCGGCCACTATACGACGGAGTCGCTCGGCGATTATGTCGCCGGGCCGAATCACGTCCTGCCCACCGGCGGGACGGCGCGGTTCTCATCCCCTCTCTCGGTGGATGATTTTATCAAGAAGACCAGCCTCCTCTCGTTCAGCCGTGAAGGCCTGTCGCGGGTGAAGGATGCGGTGATACGAATGGCGGAGATGGAAGGGCTTCAGGCCCATGCCCAGGCCGTGGAGGTTCGCACACGATGAAGACGCGTCGCGCCGAGGTTCAACGCAAGACGACCGAAACCCAGGTCAAAATCCGGCTGGATCTGGACGGCACCGGACAGAGCCGCATCCGAACAACGATGCCGTTTCTGGATCATATGCTGACCTTGATGGCCAAACATGGACGGTTCGATCTGACGGTGATCGCGCAG
This sequence comes from Nitrospirota bacterium, assembly GCA_016200255.1. GTDB lineage: Bacteria > Nitrospirota > Nitrospiria > JACQBZ01 > JACQBZ01 > JACQFA01. The sequence continues at coordinate 10,357 of JACQFA010000020.1, forward strand.
GGCGATACCGACGTTGATTTCCATCACACCGTCGAGGACATCGGCATCGTTCTCGGAGAGACCGTGGCCAAGGCCCTTCGGGACAAAAAGGGCATCAAACGGTACGGCTTCTTTGCCGTGCCGATGGACGAGTCGATCGCGCGAGTGGATCTGGATCTTTCCGGACGGCCGTACCTGGTTTATACCGTCCCGCTTCCGAAGAAAAAAATGATCCGCGACTTCGACGTGGAGCTGATCGAGGAGTTTTTCAAGGCCTTCGTGGTTCATTCCGGAATCACGCTCCATGTCAACGTCCCCTACGGGAAAAATCCGCACCACATCCTCGAAGCGATCTTCAAGGCGTTCGGGCGGGCGCTGGATCAGGCGGTGCAGACGGACGCACGGACGCGCGGCGTCCCGTCCACAAAGGGTAAATTGTAAGCGGGTGGCCGGAGTATGATTGCGATAATTGATTACGGCATGGGTAATCTTCGAAGCGTCTCGAAAGCCTTCGAGCGGCTGGGCTGGACGACCGCCGTCACACGCGATCCCCGGGTGATCGCCGATGCGAGCCACGTGGTGCTTCCCGGCGTAGGCGCCTTTCCCGACTGCATGCGTAACCTGGAACAGATGGGCCTGATCGATCCCATCCGTCATGCGCTGTCGAGCGGCAAGCCGTTTTTGGGGATCTGCCTGGGACTGCAACTTCTTTTTACCGAGAGCGAGGAGTTCGGTGTGCACAAAGGATTGGGCTGGATCCGGGGACGGGTCGTCCGTTTCAAGAACAACGGATTGAAAGTGCCGCACATGGGATGGAATACCGTGACGATTCAAAAACCCACACCGGTACTGGACGGCCTGCCGTCCGACGCCATGGTTTATTTCGTCCATTCCTACTATGTGGCGCCGGACGATCCGGGCCTGATTGCAACCACGACCGAATACGGCATACCGTTTGCTTCAAGCATCGCGGTCGGCAACGTCTTCGCATGCCAATTTCATCCGGAAAAAAGTCAGGCGGTCGGTTTAATGCTCTTGGGGAATTTTGCCCGGTGCCGATAAAAAATACAGGCTTTCTTTTTCTGCTGCTTTGGGCCGCGCTGACCGGCTGCGGACCTAAATATATCGAGAGCTCGCTGCCGGCAGAACTTGAAAAACATTCAATACAGGAAGTCGGACTCGTCCCGTTTATCGTGGATCCGCCGACAACCGGCGAACTCCGATCCGGGGCGGTCGGAGATGACGCCGCAAAGATCATTACGGACCAATTTTATCGCAAGCTGACTGAGCGCCATGTCACCGTGATCCGCTGGGAAGGCCCGGAACCCGCCTCATCGGATGGAAACATTAAACCCCTCTCCGATATGCAACGGGCCGAAGAAATCGGGAAACAATTGAAGGCTTCGATGGTTTTGCTTGGAACTGTAACGACATTTGTTGAACGGGAGGGCTCCGCCCTTGGAATCCGAAAACCGGCTTCGGTCGGGTTTACGGTTCAACTCATTCATGCCGAAGACGGTCATCTCCTCTGGAAGGCCGGCTATCACGAAACACAAAAGGCCCTGTTGGAGGATATCTCGGTCTTCCGTCTTTTCTTCAGACGCGGGAGCCGCTGGTTTACGACGGCCGAGCTCTCGGAAGACGGCGTCGAACAACTCATGGCCGCATCCCCTTGGGCCAAGATGAAGAAGGACTGAGATGATCATCATCCCGGCGATTGATATCAAAGACGGTCGTTGCGTGCGGCTGCAGCAAGGTCGGGCCGGGACAGAATCGGTCTATTCCGATGATCCGGTCGCAGTCGCGCAGCGATGGGAATCCGAAGGCGCCGAATTGATCCATGTCGTGGATCTGGACGGGGCCTTCAGCGGAGCCCCCAAGAACCGTGACCTGATTCTGAAAATTGTTCGATCCGTCAAAATTCCGATTCAGGTGGCGGGAGGCATGCGGACGATAGAAGATATCGGACGATATGTTCAGGAGGGCGCATCCCGAATCGTTTTGGGAACCCGCGTCGTATCGGACCGTTCCTTTCTGGAGACGGCCTGCCGCTCGTATCCGGGCCGGATATCGGTCGGGCTGGATACGCGGAACGGAAAGGTCATGGTCAAAGGATGGACCGAGGCCACGGAACAATCCGCCATGGATTTCGTGAACCAACTGAACGGACTTGGGATTCTGTCGATCATCTTCACCGATGTCCAACGGGACGGCATGCTCAAAGGACCGAACCTTGACGCGATCCGGGGACTGGTCCGGTCGGTCGAAATACCGATCATCGCCTCCGGCGGGATCTCCTCCCTTGACGATATCCGGACGCTGCTCGAACTGGAGTCCTCCGGCGTGGCCGGCGTCATCGTCGGAAAGGCCTTGTACACCGGCGCCGTCAAATTGAGCGAGGCGTTATCACTGACCCGAGGCGCCGTCTGATGCTGGCCAAACGGATCATCCCCTGTCTGGATGTGAAGGACGGACGGGTCGTTAAGGGAGTCGGATTCGTCAATCTCCGCGACGCCGGCGATCCGGTCGAGATCGCCCGATTTTATGATGAAGAAGGGGCGGATGAGCTTTGCTTTCTGGATATCACGGCCTCTCATGAGAAGCGGAAGATCCTTCTGGACGTCGTGGAGCGCACCGCGGCCGAGGTTTTCATGCCGCTCACGGTCGGTGGGGGAATCCGGACCATTCAGGACATTCGCGATCTGCTGCTGGCCGGCGCTGACAAGGTTTCGATCAATACGGCCGCCGTGGAGCATCCCGATTTTGTGAAGGCCGCCGTGGAGCGATTCGGAAGCCAGTGCATCGTGGTCGCGATCGATGCCAAACGATCCGGGGACGGGTGGCAGGTCTACACCCATGGCGGGCGGAAGCCGGCCGGACTTGACGCCGTGGCCTGGGCCGTTCGCATGGCCGAGGCCGGCGCGGGTGAAATCTTATTGACCAGCATGGATCAAGACGGCACGAAGGAGGGCTACGATCTCAAATTCACGCGCGTCGTGGCCGAGGCCGTTTCGATTCCGATCATCGCCTCGGGCGGCGCGGGCAATCTGGAACACCTTTATGAGGTTTTGGCCATCGGGAAGGCAGATGCCGTCCTGGCCGCATCTATTTTTCACTACCGGCAGCACACCATACTGGAAGCCAAAGATTATCTCGACTCGAAGGGAATTCGGGTCCGATTTCCGGTGAGGTCCAAATGAAATCTCGATCACGACTGCCGCGGGGGTTGAAGTTCGATGAAGCAGGCCTGATTCCGGCGATCGTCCAGGACCATCGCGACGACGCCGTTTTGATGATGGCTTACATGAACCGCGACGCGTTGGAAAAAACGATCCAGACCGGGCAGGCCCATTTTTGGAGCCGGTCTCGAAAAACGCTCTGGCACAAAGGGGCCACCTCCGGGAACCGTCTGAACGTCAAGGAGGTCCGCATCGACTGCGACGGCGATACCCTGCTGGTCCGGGTCGAACCGGAGGGACCAGCCTGTCACACGGGGCAATGGTCCTGTTTTTTCAGAACCGTCAAGGACGGCGCCGTCCGCCGGTTCAAACCGTCTCCCTCGAAGGCCCTGATTCTGGATCGCATTTATGAGGTGATCCTGGATCGCAAACGGTCTCCGAAACCGAAATCTTATGTTTCCTGGTTGTTGAAATCGGGACGGGACAAAATTCTAAAAAAAATCGGTGAGGAATCGGGTGAGCTGATCATCGGCTCAAAAAACAATCGGCCCTCCGAAATCATCTGGGAAACGGCCGATCTATGGTTCCATACACTGGTTCTCATGGGCTATCACAAGATCGCGCCGGCCGATATTTATCAAGAGCTGCAGAAGCGATTCGGGAAAATGAGTAAAACCGTTCGACGTAGGAGACCCTGACATGACCCCTTGCCTGTTCTGCCGCATTATTAAAAAAGAGATTCCGGGCCGCATCGTTTATGAAGACGATGACGTGCTGGCCTTTGAAGACATCAATCCCCAGGCCCCGGTCCACATTCTTGCGGTGCCCAAGAAACACATTGACTCGCTGATCAACCTGACCAAGACGGACAGGGAGCTGATCGGCTCGTTATTCTTGATTGTGAACAGCCTGGCCAAAACACGCAACCTCTCCCAGACCGGATTCCGAACCGTCATCAATACCGGACCGGGCGGAGGACAAACCGTTTATCACCTTCATGTACATCTGTTGGGCGGTCGACAGATGACCTGGCCTCCGGGCTAGAATGACGCGGCCCATCCTCCTTTTAACCATCCTGTTGTGCGGAGTCGGGCTTGTTTTGCCGTCCGCCGGCTTGTTCGGTTCCGCCTCCGCGGATGAACCGATCAAGGTCGTCGCAACCTTTCCCGTCCTCAAGGACCTAGTCCAGCAGATCGGCCGGGATCGAGTGACGGTCGACAGCTTGTTCAACGAACTCGAAAGCGAACAGACCCACACCCTAAATCCAACCGATATCACTACCGTGGGGAAGGCCCGAATGCTGGTCCAGATCGGACTGGGACTGGACGTCCGGGTGAATGGCCTGATCAAGAATGCCGATAACCGCCGTCTCCTGATCGTCACCGCATCCACGGGGGTCGCGCTGCTCAAAAACGAGGAACACGATGACGAATCCCATTCGCTGGGCGACCCTCACATCTGGCTTGATCCTGAAAACGTCAAATTGATGGTGCGGCATATCACCGAAGGATTGTTGAAGGTTGACCCGGCCCATAGGGAGGATTACATGAGAAACCAGGCGCAGTATATTCAAGACCTGGACCGAACCCAGCAACGGCTGATGATGAAATTGAAACCGCTCCAAAACAAAAAATTGGTCACTCATCACGCCGACTGGGCTTATTTTGCACGGCGGTTCGGCTTCACGATCCGCGGGAGCATTGCTTCACAGGCCGGCACCGAACCGTCCGCAAAGCATCTGTCCGATCTGGCCCGGACGATTAAGGCGGAACGAATCCGCGCGATCGTCTCCGAACCACAGTTGAACCCGAAGCTGCCCCAGATTCTGTCTCAGGAAACCGGCGCCAGGGTGGTCGTCCTCGCCTCGATTCCGGGAGCTCTCCCGGGTGCGGAAACCTACCGCTCCATGATCGAATACGACGTCGACCAATTGATTGATGCACTCAAAGATTGAGGTTGGTTAGAAGTGGAAGGGGAGACTTAGCCTGACCAGCGCCCGGCTCTCGTCCCGGGCCACGCGGTAATCCAGGGATAGACTGGCCTCTTTGAAGAGGTCCCGTTGAAGGCTGGCGCCCAGAGTATCGTGGCCCGCCAGGAAATAGGTCACATTAGACTGGAACGGTCCAAAGGTCGTCCGAAAGGTCAAACCAAAATCGGCATTGTTGATCAGCATCAGACTGCTGCGAAGCGTTTCCTGGGGCGATGGATCGTCATGGTTTCCGGCGCGGCTTAACGACGGACCCTCAAAGTTCATATCGCCGTTCTTCACCTTCATATCGGCCGAGGTCATGGAGCGGCCATACTCCTTGATTGTGTAAAGCAGATTCACATCATTGACCGTATCGCGCAGGGCCGCGTAAAGGGCCTGCCGGGTGACAAGGCGGGCCTCCGCATTCCGCTCGGCATCCGTCATCAGATAGACCGAGGATGCATTCGTGGAAAGATCGCGATAGTAAAGTGATAAGAATGGATGCTTGTCATTCAATGTTTTTCGGAAGGCCAGATCAAAATTAGTCGAAAAAGTGGTCAGAAAGGTTCGATTGTTTTCCTGGATGACTTGGACCTGCGAAGGCGAAAAATAAGAGGTCCCATTGAGAGTCCCGTCAAACGCAAACCCTGCGGTCGAAAAAACACCCAAGAGGCTCAAGATAACGGTGATTCGTTGTATGCATTTTTTCATCTTGGTTTACCCTTTCTCTACATTAAATTTAGCACCTCCTTTTTGAATGTCAATAGCAAAACTCATTGATTTTACAGGTCTTCTTCTACGAGCGACCAGGTGTCAAATAACGACCTTGATATCCCATCCAAGAACCGAGTAGGCCTGGACAGGACCGTTCCAAGCGCCTTGTCGTAAACATTCACCGGATAGGTGATATACAACCCTTTCTTGGCCCGCGTGGCGGCCACATACATCAACCGCCGTTCCTCTTCCAGTTGATCCTCATCATCGAAAGAATAGATGGATGGGAGTTTACCATCGAGAGCCCAGATAATGAAAACGGTATGCCACTCCAGACCTTTCGCGGAATGAATCGTGGACAGGATAAGCTTCTCGTCCTCCCGACTGGCCGGCTCGATCTCCGAAACAGCCTCGCTGGGCGGTTCAAGTGTGATGTCGCTTAGAAACTCATCCAGTTTCAAATAACGTTCCGTTATCGCATACAGATGCTCCAGATCCTTGATCCGCTTGGGATAGTCGTCAAATCGCTGCGACAGGAGCGGCGTGTAGTAAGCGTAGATCCGATTCAGTTGTTCGGAGGGTACTCCGGGTGTGCTCAGAAGATCCTTAAATAATCTCAGCACCTCCTTTAACGCCGACCCACCCGTTTTTTGCTCCGCCTGGACCTTCAACGCCTTAAAGCAGTCCGTCTCCTTGCTGATGGCTGCGATGATGGACTGGCTTTTCTTTGGTCCCACCCCGTCAATCAGTAACAATAGCCGGTTCCAGCTCACAGCATCACGGGGATTCTGCAGAACGCGGAGATGCGCCAGGACATCCTTGACATGAATCGTCTCGATGAACTTAAAACCACCCCGCTTCACAAACGGCAAACCGTGTTTGATCAACTCGATCTCGAGATCGAACGAATTGTGGCTGGAACGGAAGAGCACCGCGATCTCATCAAGAGGCACACCCTCTTCCCTCAACTCCAGCACCTTCTGGCAGACGAACCGTGACTGCCAGTTTTCATTCTCGGCCTGGACCAGCGCCGGCGGGCACCCTTCTTTTTGATGGGTGAAGAGATGCTTCGGATACTTTTCACGCGCCTGATTAATGATCTCGTTCGTCAGGTTGAGAATCGGCTGCGTGCTCCGGTAGTTCTCCTCCAGTTTAAAGAGGCGGGCCTTGGGAAATTCCTTGGGAAAATCCATGATGTTCTTAAAGTGGGCCCCGCGAAATGAATAAATACTCTGGGCGTCATCGCCGACCACCATGACATTTTCGTGGCTGGCGCAAAGGAGCCGGACCACGCGGGCCTGAATCTTGTTGGTGTCCTGGTACTCGTCCACCATGATGGCCCGATAGATCTCGGAAAGCTGTTCGCGGATCTCGCGTCGGGTTTCCAGGAGTTCCTGAAGCTTGAGAAGCAGATCGTCATAATCCAGAAGCGATCGTCGCCGCTTATAGTCGGTATAAGATTTTTCCAGTTTCAGGATATCGTCCAGATGGTCCGCGAAGTGAGGATACTCCGTCATCACGACCTCGTCCAGACCGGTCGCTTTGTTCACCGAGGCGCTGAACATGTCGGACAGCGTATTCTTGCGGGGAAAACGCTTTTCACGCTCTCCGAGGCCGCGGGCGTTTCGGAGCAGTTGAATCACGTCCTCGCCGTCCGGACGGTCCAGAATGGTGAAGGCCGGTTCCAGCCCGATCGCCGTTCCGTGCCGTCGAAGGATGGTGTTGGAAAAGGAATGGAAGGTTCCCCCGGCCACGCGATCACAGACGGTCCCAAGAAGAAGACCGGCGCGGCTGAGCATTTCCTGGGCCGCCTTTCGGGTAAAGGTCAGCAGGAGAAGGTTCTGGGGCGGCAGGCCGGACTCGATGAAACGGGCGACGCGGTAGACCAGCGTGCGGGTCTTGCCGCTGCCGGCCCCGGCGATCACCAGAACGGGTCCGTCCAAAGCGGTCACGGCGGCATACTGTGCCGGGTTGAGCTCTTTCTCATAGTCAATGGTAAAACGGGGCGAGACCGGAGCGTTGGAAGGCCGCTTCAAGACATAACGATTATTTTCGATCACCGTTAATCCTTGCCTGCATGCTGCGACACATCGGCTGTGAAGCGCCGAGTGCAGGCTCGCAGCAAATATGTAAATGGGCTTGAACTTTCGATCATTTCTGCGTACACTACGCGGAGAATAACATATCTCTGAACCGGCTTCAAGCGCAACTTCGAGAACAATGAGAAAGCAGGTCAAATGCGCATCATCCTTATCGTCGTCACGATAGTGTCCCTCGTTGTATTATCGAACCGGCCGGCCGAATCGGCCAAGACCCCTGGGAAAGAACATACGCCGGTCAGCCCGCTGGCGGTTCATGCCCATCGGTACCAGGATTTTCAGCGGAATACCGTCGCCTGTGAAGTGTTCGGCGAGATTAAAAATACCGGCAGCCGGCCGGTGACCAGTTTTACACTTCATATTGAGATGCTGGATGCCAAGGGAAAAGTTCTGACCAATGAAGACCTGATGCTGGCGTTGCGTGTCATCGTCCCCGGAAACGCCAAAGGCGAGCTTCGAGCCGTCAAGCCGAACGAAATCGGAAATTTCATACAAGATACCCAAAACTGCCCTGAAAAATGGCTGGAGGGACGAATCAAGTATCAGATCAAAAACGTTCAGACGGAATAAACGCTCTCACTGGATTTTTTCAAGAATCTTGGTATTCCGGATCTTCCATTTATTCTCCGCTTTACTCAGTTCCCACAAGACTTTCGTTTTCGTGCTCTGTTCCGGTCGTAAGTTCTTAAAGACCAACCGCGTGTTCTGGATCATCTTCAGTGCGGCGCTATCGCCGCTCAGATTGATCTCCTGAACCTCAAAAACCACATTGATCTTGGCGTATTGCTCAAAAACCCGGCTGATCTCTTTCCGTTGCCGGGCGTCCGCGTTGGCCAGATCAGCCATATAGAGATCCACATCCTTGGACTCAAAAGCATTCTCCTGACGCTTGACAACCTCCAGAATCTTTTCCTTCTCGATCTCTTCGGGAAGACGACGCGGCGGAGTTTGAACCTGCGGCGGAACTACGGCCGTTTCCTTTGGGGCGGTTTCTTTCGTCGCGGTCTCTTTTTGAGGCGCAGGAGAAGGTGGAGCCGCGGTGGAGCGAGCCGTTTCCGTTTCGCGATTTAAAACCGCAACGGCCGGTTTCTTTTCGGATGGTTTTTTGTCCGTCGTCGGCTTCTGTGGCGGACGTTCGGTCCGGGCTTGAACCGAGGGGGCCTCTTTCTGCGGTGCGGGGGTGGATGGATTCTGGACTGCCGGCGGGGTTGAAGTGTTTGCCCCGTTTCGGTTGGTTTGTTCCATCGGAGCGGAGACGGAAGGAGGCGGTGTTGCAGGCACAGATGTGGATGACTCCTGATGCGCCGGCCATAATCCGTAAACGATCAGCACGCCCGCCAGAACGGCCGCGCCGATTCCGATCACGATCATCATCGGTTGTTTCGATTTGGGAGCGGCCGTCACAATCGTCGGGCCGGAGGTCATGGCCGAGGCCGTCTCGGGACTTCGCTTAAGCGCAGCGGTCGGTTCGCCGGATGGGACAGGGCTTGCCGACATCGGCGGGAACGGCGTGACGGATTCTTTGGGAACAGCGTTTGTCTCCAGCGCAGCCGTGGCCTCGGCGGCGCCGCCCTTGTGCCGGAGTTTCTGCTGGGCCGCTTCCAGCATCAGAGACTCGCGCAGTTCATGGAGGTCGTCGATCAAGGCCCGCGCATTCGGATATCGAAGCGAGGCATCTTTTTTAATGAGCTTCAGTATGATCTGCTGGAGTTGATTCGAGACCGGCTGCTTGTAAATCAGCGTCGAGTCTTCCTTCTCATAGATCAGCTTGCCCACGATCGCCATCTTGGAAAGACCTTCGTAGGGCGAGCTTCCGGTCAGCATCTTGTACATCACCAGCCCGAGCGCGTAGAGATCGGCGCGGCCGTCAATCGGCTCGCCCTTCGCCTGTTCCGGAGCCATGTATTCCGGCGTTCCCAACACCTGGCCGGTCGAGGTGAGGCTGACTTCATCGGCCGCCGCGGCGATTCCAAAATCGCCCACTTTAATGATTTTGCGATCGCTGATCATGATGTTGCCGGGCTTGATGTCTCGATGAATGATTCCGTTCTCATGGGCGAAGGAAAGGGCTTCGGCGATCTGGATCGCGATCTCGACCGTCTCCTGCGGCGCGAAGCTCCCCTTCTCGACCGTCATCCATCGAAGGTCCTTCCCGGGAAAATATTCCATCACAATGTAGTGGGAATTTTCGTGCTGTCCGACGTCGTAGACGCGGATGATATTCTGGTGGTCCAGGCGGGCCATGGCGCGGGCTTCGCGGTCGAACCGTTTGAGGAAACTGGGATCGGAGGTGAACTGGGTATGGAGGACCTTGAGCGCCACGACGCGGTTCAGGTTGAGCTGGTTGGCCTTGTACAGGACCCCCATCCCGCCGCTGGCGATCTCTTCGATGATTTCGTATTTGTCGGAAAATAGCTTGGCCACGTAGGACTCGTCGCCGGAGGATGGGAAATCCATCCCGGCACGGTCAAATTATACAGAAAAGAAGGCTAAAGAGCAAACGGTCGAGGAAGGATTAAAAGGAATAACCGGCCGCAAACAGGAAAATTATGTTGTCGTTAAAATTTCTTCAGGAGCGTGGTATCATAAATCTTCCACTGCCCATCAACCTTGACAAGCTTCCACCGGACCTGGGTCTGAACCGTTTGAAGCCTGCCTTCGCGCTTGGGCAGAAAACCTGTCGTCTGAAGCATAATGACCACGGCCGTGGTATCCTGCAAAGTAATCTCCGGATTCTCAAAACTCAGGGTAATCCTGTCATATCGATTAAAGAAACGCTCAATGACACTTTTCATCTCTGGAGTAATGCGGATCAGATCCACGGCATAAAGTGCAAGGTCCTTATTCTCAAAAGCAATTTCCTGACGCCGTAGTATCTCCTTGATCTGGTCTTTGTCAGATTTTGGTAATAACAACTCCGGTAAGGTTTCGTCGGCAGCGGCTGCGTCAAAACGAGCTGCGGATGCCCATAAGCAAACTATTGGCGTGAGCAACCACAACCAGAAACCGAAAGTAACAACGGTTCTCATGAGTAGACCGCCTTATAGACTAATACAAATTCACTCTTTTCATTGACCTGAATGGGAAATTCATCCCGCCGCGGTCAAATTATACAGAAAAGGGGGCTAAAGAGCAAACGGAGAATTTTAAGACAAAGAAGCGGAACGAATGAAGAAACATAATGAGAAGAGGTTAAAATTTGTAAGCCAATTTAAAAGAATAACTGGTGTCATACCCGAAAGCGAGTGTGGTGTCCAGCGCAAAGTCGACCGTGGCCGCGAAGGTGAGATGATCTTTGATCTGGACCACGAATCCCGGGATAAGGTCCAGGGCCTTCTGTCCGGGCGGATTAACATAGACAACACCCTTCAAACCATCCGTGCCTGTCAGGTATTGATAATTCAACTCGAGATCGGCCGAGAAGCGTTCACCGAAGGTCCGGGCCACGGCCAGGTTGGCGACGGCCGTATCCAGACGCTCCCGGTCCTGACGGTCCCTGCCCGTCCATTGGTAGCCTCCCTGAACATGGAAAGATGTCCCGGCCAGGATCGTCGAATAAGCCAGATCCGTGCCGACCCTTTGAAAATCGTCGCCGACCGCATAACCGCCGGGAAGCGTCCAACTCAAACGGATGGCGAGATTCGGTTGTGAGGAAAATTGGTACTTGCCCGCAAAGGACACATTTCCGATCCCGTGAGAATCCAGTTCCTCCGCCGGACCGGTCGGCGTGAGCGGAAAACGGGATCGCTGCTCGACAAACGGCACCGACGTCCCGATATTCAACCTTGAAGTAACTCCATAGGCCAAGCGGAAGACGCGTTCCGTGCGTTCCGTGCCGCGGTTCGGATCCGACGTCGGTATTTGGAATTCCTTGGATGGATCTTCAATCTTCTTCCCGAACAGATAAACGCCCCGGCTGTAGTCATACTCAAGCATGACGACCCCTTCGCCTTCCTTCAGCCCCGTCTCTCCGCTCATACCCAGGATCGGGGGCACGGTGCTCCCCTCCACCCCCTCGATTCCGCCGATGGCCCCTAAGAATTCGGCACGCGCGGATGAGGGCAGGACGGGAATAAAAGCGATCAGGACCGGAATCAAAAAGAATCGACGGGATATGTTCATGATGGATTTATTCATGGCAATTGACGTAGAAGTATAACCAATGGAAACGAGGAAATCAATCATAAAAGATTCGGGGCGCCGTCTTATGTTAAAATACGCCCCATCATGAAACTCCTTCTGGGTCTGATGATATTGACAACAGGACTGTGCTGGGGATTTTCGGCCGATTCCATCCAGGCCGCCGAGCTGCGGGGTCGGATCGGGTTGTCGGTCATGGAGTTCGGGTACAAAGAATTCTCGGACGACGGCCATCGGGTCGACCGGGAAAATGGACTTCTGCCGGGCATCTCGGCCGCCCTCACCCGAACACAGGGAGATTGGTTTGTATCGGGGGAGGTCTCATATTTCGCCGGCGACGTCCGATACGACGGCCGGACACAAACGGGCGCGCCTTTCGAGACGCGCACCGGAGAAAATTTACTGGACTATGGACTGCGCGCCGGGCGTTGGTTTGGAATGCGGGCGGATTCCGATCTGGCCGTCTATGCGGGACTGGGCCGCCGCCGATGGACACGAAACATTCAATCCCATTCCAATGTGAATGGACTGTTCGAGGTCTACGATTGGTGGTACGGATCCCTGGGGACAAAATGGATTTTCTACAAGGCCGGAAAACTCGAGGGAGGCATTGACTTAAGCCTGTTACGGACCCTCGCGCCGGAGATCAAAATCGATTTCAACGGCGTTTATGACAATGTCCGCTTGGATCTCGGCGAGCGGTTCGGCGGTCGGCTCTCCTTCCCCTGGCGGTATCATTATCATGATGAAACGGCCTTCCTCTTAGAGCCGTATCTGGAGGGATGGGATCTTGGACGAAGTTCGTCCAAACCTCTCATCCGGAACGGCACGGTCATGGGAAGCGTGTTGGAGCCTCGGAGCGAGACTCAAAATTACGGCCTCGCGATCAGCCTCGTACGATCTTTTTAGGTTGCATCAATAAAAATGGGGACGGCGATAGGCCGTCCCCATTTTTTCAAACCGAGATGCTTTATGGTATCGCGAAATAGGCGATATCCTTCGGCATCGTCGTGGTCGGGTCATAGCCTCCGCCCGCCAACGTACCATCCAGCACACCCTGTAGATCGATGATCGCGATGTGGTCTCCCGACGAATTCAACCACAGACCGAGCGATCTGTTCGGCTCGGTCGGGTGATCTGACGGAGTAATATAGGCTCCGGAACCGTGGGGATCGCACCAGCCGTTCCAAGTTACGGTAGCGCCTGTATTATCAGTACCACTCGGCATGGTTACCACGACCTCCTTTGCAAAACCCAGCCCGGTCGAAGGGTCCTTGAGCTGGGCCGCCACCAGGTCCACTCCACCGCAGCCCCCGCCCATCATCACGAGATGATTGGTGCTTTCCATTCCGAAATTGTCCTTTTTGGTATATGTCGTAATCCGGTTGACCGCCGCAGCGGGAGACAAGGTGTAAGTATTCGCCGACGCATTGAGCGTCAGTTTGTTCAAGTCCACAAATGTCGTACCGGTTCCTTCATCCGCGAGAATGGCCACGTGATAGTTTGTATCGATGGCCGCGGAGTCGATGTACTGAGTTGGGGCCACAAAGAGTAACGCAGTCGCCGCATCGGGACGGTAAACGGTGCCCGTGCCGGCATCCACCAACACCATCTGAGGTCCCCCACCCTGACCTCCCCCGGTGATGATCATGGCATAGTTGGTGCCGCCGACCGGGAGAGCCGGATCAAACGCAAAGTTTTCCATGATCTCCACACCAGTGGTGGCATTGACCGCCAGAGAGGGAATCGTCCGGACATTGGCGGCTGAAGCGGGATTGGTATAATCCACAATCTGGAAACCGTCCGCCGTGGCCACGATAACCGTCTTGTTGGCCGGATTCATCACCGCGCCGTTGATAAAGGGACTTGCGCCGCTGTAGGAGCCGGTATTGATGGTCTTCGTGTCGTACGTTCCCACCTCTTTCTGCGTGGACAATTTAAAGAAGGATATCTTGGTCTCATTGAAGTCGAAGGCCATTCCGAGATCTTGCGCCGGGTCCACGGAGGTACCGCTGATCGTTGTCAAAGAGGTCGTGATCGGCGTGGCCGAAACCTGGGTCACGGTTAATGCGCCGACCGCGCTGCCGGTGTTCGGCAGGGTCAGCAATTTGACGGCAGGTCCCCCGCCCGATGCCGGCGTAAGTGCCGACGTGACTCCGTTGTTGGTGAAGACCGCCGCTGATCCGGAACCCGTCGCGGAACTGCCCAGCGTCGCCGGGGGTACCGGAACCGGAGCTGCACCGCCCCCGCCGCCGCCCCCGCCGCCGCAACCGCCAAGGAGGAAACCCGAAATCACAACGGCCGCCGCTATTCTGCTTGTCATCCAATTCATCACTGCACCCTCCCTCAAGTTAAGTTCACTTTCCAATCCGGCAAGGAAAGCATGTTCCGAATCCGCCATTTATTCACCAATAACCACTCGAGGTAATGGGTTACCATAGTGATCAAAAGATCCCACAAAGTTTTCATCGAACTTCTGGATCAAAACTTTTCCTTCGGGTATTTGCTCGCTCTGAATGGCTTTAGGCAAAGGATTTCCATACATATCCAAGGAGCCCGTAAAGTTTTCGTCAAACCACTGAACCAACCCTTCGCCATCAGTTATTTGTATGCCTTCAACTGCTTTGGATGTATCCTGGTTATTAGGATCCGGCTTACTCGTTAATTTCTCTTGTTCGAGTATCACATCTTGAGCGGCAACATTTACCGTCATTCCTTTAGCAAATAACATAACCATAACGGAAAGCAGCACCATCTTGGCAAGGTATCCGATTAAACTCATTTTTGACTTCATAGTTCTACCCTCCGATTCTCTTTTCCAATTATATTGTGTTATTATGCCCAAACAATTCCTTTTAACGACCCGCTGCTGACCAACCTAAACGATCATTAGAGTTGTATCCATCGAGTCGGAAGGAAAGACTCCAAGAATTAGGAGCCGTGTAGACATAAGCGCTCCCTGCAGCCGTGCGCCCTCCAGGTGCAGCAAAAGGGGCACCGACAATCACTCCAGGCGCCCAAACTGTTGCATTGGAAACAGAGTACCCCAAATATTCCCTGCTACCGGGAGCTCCGAAAAAGTCTTTAATAAATCCTTGGGTATAGCCGTCGTATATGGTAGCACTCCCATCCCCAGCATTATGACCTGGGCTTCCGATAATAACATCCGAACAGTACTGACCATCTATATTTTCAGTCAGCGAAACAGATGTCCCTGTATAATTGTAACTACTCGTCCCATATACCCCAAAAAGCAGCGAACTAGTCGATCCACCCTTGTAGACAAAAGCGGAGCCTGCACTAGTTAAGCCGTATGGATTAGAAGACGGAGCCCCAACAATCAAATCGGGTCGTCCGTCACAGTTCACATCTCTTCCTCCTGAGACTGAAGAGCCAAAGCGGTATACATATTTACTAGCACTGCTAACATCAGGAGGGAATATTGTTGCAATCAACACACCATTCCATCACCATCGATATCTCCTGCACTGGATACAGAGAAGCCAAAGTTATCGTTACTGAGACCATTAACTATCGTATATAGAACTTGTCCAGTAGCCCCAGAGAATACATAGACCGCTCCACCTCCCTGCCTTGGAGCACCGGCAGCGAAATCTTCCCTCCCGTCACCATTTATATCTCCAATCAATGCCACAGAAGTGCCCAATTCAGCACCAGCAACAAGACCGTTTATCTTAAAAATTAGACTGCCGTTCGATCCTGAGTAAACGTACACGCTACCCGCATCGGAAACTCCGTTGGGAGAATTGTGTGGAGATCCGACAATCACATCCGGCACCCCATCTCCATTCACGTCTCCTAATACTGCGGCACCTGCTTCAGAAACCAATAAAAATATAGAAAACAAAAGAAGGAATAAAAATACCCAGGAACCCTCATTACTTCTCATCACTGCACCCTCCCTCAGGTTAACGAACCGTCTCAAACCCATTAGGAAGGCGGGCCCTGGAAAAATCCAGGGCCCGCTTCAAACACCAGCGAGAATCCCAAGTCGTCTTAAGTACAGGCTCCCACATCAGTGCAACTGGTATACGTTTTCGTGCCGCTACTATCGCTGACCGTCACCGCAACACCCCCGGCGGCGGTGGCAGGATCGCTGTAGGTGACCGTCCCGGTCACAGATCCCGACACGCTAATCTCACCGCTGGTCGGGCAATCCTGCCCTGTGGGAATGAAGAGCGGCGTTGTGGTCGTGATCGTCAATGTGCCGCTGAAGCACTTGGTGGTGCAGGTAAAGCTTCCGCTCACCATAACATTATCACCCGCCGCGGGAGTGGTCACGGCCGTCTCCGCGAACGTCATCGGAGTGCCGGCCGAGATCGTGAGGCTCATGTTGTTGTTGGAATCCAGATTATCCGTCAGAGTGATGCCGCCGGACAGAGACATCGAGAAGTCGGTCGGCTCGCAGGTGGCGGAATCAACGGAGGTGACCGTCAATGCAAAGGCGACGCTTGTAAAAGAGTCGCTCTCATTGATGTCAAACACGCCGTCGATATTAGTATCCTCCTGGTTCAAAGAGGTCCCATCTATTGCAAAGCTGAAGCCGGAAGGGAACGTCCCTGAAGCGCAGGTCAAAGGCGTGGTCAATCCGAAGGTCCCTGTCACGGTCAAGTCCTCATCGGTGTTGGATACAACGCGGCTATCCGAGTCGCGGGTGACTTTGTCCGTATAGTGGGTCGTGCTGTTTCCAAGGCTGAAGCTGAAACCGGTCGCGGTGGCTGAAAAGTTCATCGCACCGTTTTGGACCTCCGTGGTGCCGGCCGTGGCATCCTTCGTGGTGCAATTGGTGAAGGTGATTGTAGAGCCGGTTGCGGTACTTGTTAGGTCCATGGTTCCGCCATCGGTACACGCTGTGGCTGTAAACGCCGAAACGGCCATGGCCTTGGCCTTATAACCTTTATAAAACGCGGCCAGCGAGGTCTTCAGGCTGCCGGACTTGGCCTGTTTCAAGGATCGGAAGGACGGTTTTCCCGTGAAGCCCCCGCCGCTCATTGATCCAAGGCCGAAATTGGCCGACCCGACAGCAGTCTGAACCGCGGCCGCGCCGGAACCCGCGGACTTGGTTCCCGTGGTTCCGGTCGTCGTACCCCCGCCACCACCGCCGCCACCGCCACCACCGCAGCTACTCAAAACAAGCGATGCGGCGCCGATGACGAGAAAACCCGCCATAAAAGCGAATCGCGTTCTCCACTGCTTCATGATTGATCCTCCTTGTTTGAGCATTCTGTTGTATATGATGATCTGGACTGTTTTATATCGCGGATCCTATCAGGTTGGAAATGCGCGATCTGTGACGGGTCTCACACGACCGCATATGGGGTCAACTATATCCAAAAGCTCAAGACCTGTCAAGTTGAAATCTGTCCCGTGATTCAACTGCTCGACTGTCTGTTCTTCTCACGGAGACGTTATCTTAAGGTCATACGATCCGTACGCGCCGGCCGAGGGCGGAGCTGTGGGAGAGCGTTTCACGCGAACATAGTAGGTGCCGCCGGCTGTGGGGGTAAAAACCACCTTGGAGGACAGCGTGGTGGCGTCGTTGGGTGGACAGGTACTCACCTGGGTGGTGGGATTTACGCTGCAGGTACTGGTTTTGGTAGAGACCGACGTCGCATCATCGTTGCTCGTGATGAGTGTGGTCCCATCCGTTCCGAAAACCTCCAAGAAGGTATCGGCGCCGTTGGTCAGCGCTTCCGTCGTGATCGTGTACTGGGCCCCACCCGTGGCCACAAAGCTGACATAGTCTACATCGGTGGCTGGATAAAGGGTGTGGGTCTGGGTTGGACCATTCACCATAACGGGCTTGGCATTCGCCACGGTGTCGTCCGGCTCAAAGCCGTCCGCCGTGAGCGCCATCTTACGGTCCGCCACCACCGTATCCATCCCAGCTTGTGATCCATGGTTTGTCGTTGTGCAACCCGGGCAATTGAACCACCCATCCCAGAAATCTTCAAAGCTCACGTTGCTGATTCCGCACGTTTTACAGCGAAAGTAGTTGGCGATCACATCCCAGATCGGCCCCATGCCGGCCGAGACGGCGTCCGTTCCGGCCGTATTCGTGTAGACCTCGGCCGGTGTGGTGTCGAAAATATCCCATAAGACCGCGGCGACCGAGATTTCATTGGTCGTATAAATCGCAACCGTCTCCAGGCTGCCCGACGTACTGGAGCTGAGATCTTCAATATTGAAGGAGATATTGGCCACCGAACCTTTCGTGTCCACGTATAAAGGATCATTCCGCACGGCGCTGGAGAAGAAATTACCCCAACCTTCCGACCAGGAGAGCCGGATGTCCTGGGTATTGTCATTCAGATAATGAATGCCCCCCGGAGAATTGTCTCGGGAGTAATGCGCCGAAATGAAATGGCCGTATTCGTGGGCCAGCACGGAGTCGTCGTATTCGTCCGTGTCGCCCAACGAGTCGGGACAGGCACTGCTCCCGCCGCCCAGGATATGGATGGTATCGTCACTATTGAAATAGGTGCCATCGCAATTCCCGGACTCCCAGAGGCCCGTTATGGGCGGCGGAGGGGTTCCACCATTCAGAGTGGTGATGAACTCCGCCGCGCTGAAAAGGACATCGAGGATATTAAACACCCCGCCGACATCGGCCGTGGTCGCAGTCAGGTTCACACCGCTGAAACTGTCCGCCATGCTGTCGTCGATGACGAGGGTGGTGATGGCATACAGCGCGCCGCTGAAATTATTAACCGACACCGTATTGTCGGCGGTCTGGGCTCTCACCCGTACATACACCCCGGATGTTCCGGTGTTGGTAAAGGTGAGGCTGTAGCCTCCGTTCGGGTCGGTGGAGCCGCTGGCCAGAACCGCGCCGTCCGTGTTCCGAACCACCTCGACGACCGCCTTCCGAACGGGCTTGAGGGCTGTTCCGTTAAAGCCGGCGCTGTCGTAAGTCTTGTCTTCATATTGGACCGTTCCGGCAATGGTCACCGCCCGGCCGCTGCCGGCGGCTTTGCTGGACTTCCCGCCGCAGCCGGCCAAAAAAAGAACCAGGATCGCAAACCCCGTCAACGCAATAAACGACCGTCGACCCATCTTCCACAAGAGGCTCATGATTATTCCACCGGAATTTCGATAATGGATTGCCCCTGCGGGTCCTGCCGAAGGCGGGGCAGGGGCTTGTTCGGCTTTTCGTGTTTCACCGGTTCCAAGAGGATAGAGGCGGCCTGGGTCCAGGTGGAACCGTTCGGGAGAGACACAGTCGCCCGACCGATCACATCATAGGACTGAGCTCCCAAAGGCCCGACATGAAACGTCAAGACAATCGGCTGGTCCTTGGCTGCCGGTCCCGTCCAGTGAAGCGGCCCATCCACATGGGGAAGACCTTCCGGAAGCTCCACCGAAACGGCCAGAAGGGGAACATCCATCCGGGAGGTCACGGTAAAGGTCACGCCCACCACCGCACCTGGAGCCGGTGAAGCATCGGTGCTCATGGCCAGATCCAGCGGCCCGCGCGGTTTGCCCGCATGGCTTTGGGCCGCATTCATGAATAAAAGATTCAAAATGACAAAAATGAAAAGAATTCTAATGTTGAATGGCATGAATCAGTCCCTTCTTTATTATTTGAATGATGATTTTACCATATTTCGTGGACGGTCGGTGTGATTTTCATCACGCCGATCTATTCAATCTGCCAGGACATGATTTTGTTGTGACTTCTATCGATCAGGGCCGTGACGATTTTATCCGTATCGTGCATGATCCCGTGAGCCTTGACCGTGAAGAAGTCGCTCTGCCAACCGATCTGTCTTTGGCAGAACGTATCGGTCTTACAGGCAGACGTACAGCCGTAAAACCCGTCCTTCGACTTAAAAGGCCGCTGGCCCTGGATACAGGTCACGTTGTCGGTGCTTAAGTTTTGATCCATGGCGTGCAAAACCTCCGGCGCGGCCGTGTTGACATTTATCTGGTTGGTAGTCGAGACCGTCGTCAGGTACGGGCGGATCTTCTTGTATATCTCTGGCGTCACGCCTTCGATCAGGAGCAGCTCCGAGAGGGTATCCATCGGGGCTTTTTTGCAATGATACGGCGGATCCTGTCGCTGATAGTAGGAATCTTCCTCGCATTCGTGGCCGATGTCCGTGCTCGGATCAACCCAATGGTGGATCGCGTTGACAATCGGATCGATCTGACCGGATTCGATTTCCAGAACTTTCAGAAGCCGCTTCAGCATCTCTTGGGTGTCGCCGCTCACCTGAGTATTCGAATTGCCCAGACGGTTGACGTTAATCTTGCCGCCCTCGTCGGTAATCTCGACCGAGACGAATCCTTCGCCCACCGGATAGGGGGGAAGCGGGCGGGCCCAGAACTCGTCCAGCCCATCATAACCCGACTGATTCTTGGCGTCGTCCTTGAGCACGGCACGGGCTGCGGTCACGCCGGCTTTGGCCAGATAGGTCGCTTGGATATCATCCCTGAAATTCCCGGCCGTAATCAGATTCACCTTTGCGCCGTAATCAAACTCCACGATCACGGCCGTCAACAGCACCAGCACCACCAGGGTCAGAAGCAGCGCGATTCCCCGCTCGTTGATCAACGGCGAGCAGATACGAAGGGCCGTGTCACTTTTTATTTTCAAACCGCTCATCATTCTGTTACAATGCCTTTCGATGAAACCATGGCCGCCGACTATAAACCCGCCGCCGGGCCGCCCCGTTATCCGGATGCTGGCCCTTCTCTTCATCCCGCTTCTGTTCATCGGCTGCGGGAATAAAAAAGACAAAGGAATCGAGGCCGTCTTTCTGGCCGACTTCTCGAATACGGGCGTCGGCGACAACGACAGCTATCCCGACGGCTTTCTTACGCCCCCCACGATCACGGTCGGGGTGAAGAGCGTCCAATTGATCAAGGCGGACGAAACCACGCCGTCCTATACAGTCTTTGACACCAAGGATGACACTCATCCGATCGTCCTGGAT
>JACQFA010000022.1 GCA_016200255.1 Nitrospirota bacterium
CCCCCCATAAGGTCTGCAGGACATCCAGGTTATAAGTCGTCTTCCCATTCATCGGGTCGAGTATCGTTGCGTCATGGTCGCTTAGATTCACCAACACCGCATAAGTCAGGGCCGTACCGTGGGTCCAATGTCCCCGGACCAGACAGGGGTAATCGAGCAACCGGACCCGTTGCAGGTCGACCGGAAAACGATAGGTCGAGAATCCCTTGGCGGCCTTGAGCCGGTCGCCGTTCAAGATATTGAACTCTTCCGGGCTGGGATTCGGAGCCGCCCCCCAAGCCCGCAGAAGGGTCAAGATTGCCGCTTTGTTCGTCTCCTCCGGAAGTACCACTCGAAAAACGCCATCATCATCGAACCGATCCAGATGATCTCCACGCGTTCGAGAGACGGCGGGATCCGATGGTTCAATGAGCGGAACGGGTTGCGGCCGGACCTCTTCTGTTGCCATCAGTGACACGGCGTTCAAGGCCGTTGAGAACGCCGGCGTCGTCGCCGTCTCAATCGCACTACGGGTGTTGAACCACAGCGGCACCCCCCACACGACGGTAGCAAGTACCGCCAGCAACAGGCCGATGATCGCCGTCCCGATTGGGGTAAACCATCGCGATATCGGCCCGCGATTCTCTTCCCTACGGCGGAGTCGGCGGACGGTTTTCCCAACCGCCTGACCACGATCACCCGCAACCGTCGGGCCTTCCAGCTCCGACGCCGCCCGGGCCACTGAAGCCTCATCCACAACCGTGCTCTCCTGCGCATACGCGGCGAGCAGCGCCTTGTCGCACAGGACATTGATCAGCCGTGGAACCCCATCGCTGTAATCGTAAAGCCTCTTAAGCGCCTCGGGAGTAAACAGCGGACGGTCATGGCCGCCCGCCACCTTCAAACGATAGGCCACGTAGGCCTTCATCTCCTCCAACTCGAGCGGCTCGATATGATACCGGATCGCAATCCGTTGATTGAGCTGTCGCAGATCGGGACGCTGAAGCTTCTCCCGAAGCTCCGGCTGACCCATCAGAAGAATCTGAAGCAACTTTTCCCTTTCCGTTTCCAGATTGGAAAGCATCCGAATCTCCTCCAGGCACTCGATCGAGAGATTCTGCCCTTCATCGATCAGAAGGAGGGCGTTGCCCCCTTCGGCCAACGTGTTCAGCAAAAAGCGATTCAGCCTCGCCACCAATTCCTTTTTCGAACCGCTTTCTCCGGGGATTCCAAAATCGTGGTTGATCGCCTGCAGCAGCTCGATCGTGCTGAGACTGGGGTTGAAAATCATGGACGTTCGGATCTCCTTGTCCAGCTTTAGCAGCAGGAGGCGGGACAGCGTGGTCTTTCCCGTTCCGACTTCACCCGTCACCAAGATGAACCCCTTACGCTCCTGGATCCCGTACCGGATATGGTCGAAGGCCTCTTCGTGCTTTTTACTGAAAAAGAAGAATCGCGGATCGGGAGTCAGATTAAAGGGCGGCTCGGCAAACTGGAAGAACTTTTCATACATTAATGGACGAATCCCTCGTGGTCCGTCATCGAAACTTGCTATTCATATCGATTTCCGTTCAGGTCCGAATATCGAACCCGCGTCTCCTTTTGAATCACGGTCCCCGCCCGAAGACCGGCCCTCGTCCTGACATTGACGACAAACACTTTTTTCTGGTTCGGCGCCAGTTCCATCACCTGCCAGATGAGACCGCCCTCCGGCCGCTCGGACGGCTGCGGATCGGAATTGACGTACTCAAGTTCGCTCGGAAGAAGATCGGTGATCACCACGTTCCGGGCGATACCCGATCCTGAATTGATCGCGGTCAGTTGATAGGAAATAATCCCTCCCGGGATGCTGTCCCGGGCGCCCTGCTGCGTCGAGACCGCCACGATCGGCAGTGTGTAATGGAAAACCTTGGTCGCACGGGCCGAGACCGAACGGTCCAGCTTCGACTGGGCAACAAGGTGCGCCTCCAATTGTTGGCCGTCGGCCTGCCGCACCGGAACCGTAATATGAAGACGGACGGGGAAAGCTTCCCGGCTGGCCAACAGCGGAGTCTCGGTCAAAACCGGCTCCGAAGACTGGAAGAGTCCGTCATTGTTTTGATCAATGTAGATCACGCCTTCCACAACATCGCCGCCTTCCAAACGCAGGCCGAAGGTGTCCGTGCCATTGCCCATGTTCTTGACGACATAGGGAAGATCCAGAACGTCACCGGGTGTGACGGTGATCTCCTCCATCAAGCCCTCCAATTTTACGACCGCCACCTGTTCAACCGTCACCAGCGGAGACGACAGGAGGATCGGTTCGCCGCCGGCCGTCATTTCCAGACCGCCCCGGTTGACGATCTCCTGACCCGCCGTCGCCTCATCTCCGACCTTGAAGTGGACCTCCATCTGTTTGGAGGACTGACTGGGAAGGTTCTCCA
Organism: Nitrospirota bacterium; assembly: GCA_016200255.1. Taxonomy (GTDB): domain Bacteria; phylum Nitrospirota; class Nitrospiria; order JACQBZ01; family JACQBZ01; genus JACQFA01. Next base: position 2,403 of record JACQFA010000022.1, read on the forward strand.
GCGTCCAGGCCAAGGTGCGGGAGGCCTGCTCGACGATATTGGGCGTGGGTTCGGCCGAGAGAAAGATCAGATTTGGATGGTAGGCGTACTGAAACTTCACCTCCCGGGCTTCGGCACTGCCGGCATTCTGAAGAATCAGCGTATAATTCAAGCGGTCGCCCGGCTTGACCCGCTCCTTGTCCGCTTTGAAATCCGCGCGAATCAACGGCCCCCTGGAATTCACGGCGGCCTTCACCAATTGGGAGATGTTCGGGTCGAACGAGGAGGAAACCAGTATCTCAAATTCCTTTTTCTGCCCATCCGACGTCGTCGGGGGAAGGTGGAGCTGGAGGATGACCGAGGCCGACCGGTTCACGTCCAGCGGGGGGGTGGTCTGTGCGGGCCGCTCGCCGGCGTCCACCTGACCGTTCCCGTTTTCGTCCAGATAAAAAATGGGCTGATATTCGGGCGAAAGCGTCGTCCGAAAACTGAAGGTGTCCTCCGCATTGCCGGTATTGGTAATTCGAAACGGGATCACGCCCGACTGTCCCGGGTAGACCGAGAGCCGCCCTTCCTTCGCCTCCACCTTCAGATCCGCGACCTGCGTGATGGTCAGCGAGAAACCTTTTTGCGCTCCGATGGAAGGGATGGGAAGGGTCTGGACAACCGCCGGTTTGGATTTACGCGACGCGGCCGAACCGGAAGCCGGCGAACGGGACGGCTCTTTTGCCGCGACCGACGGTTTCTTCGTCATCGCTGTGGGTGCTTTTCCCAATGGTTTTTTTGCAATCGCCGAAGGCGGTTGGGGCTTCGCCAGAGGAGAAGCCTGTTTTTGGGCAACCTCCGGCGGTTTGGTCGATTTCGGAGGGGGTGCCGGTGAAACGGCTTTTGCGATGGGGGGCAGCGGTTTGGACGATCTTCCGGCGATTTCCTTCTTCAACTTTGATGACAGCGGACTATCCGGAAATTCCCGCTGAAGCTGCTGCAATGCGGTCTCGGCATCGGAAATTCGACCTAGATCCAGATAGGCCCGGCCCAGCCAGTAAGCGGCCAAGTCGCGAATGTTGCTGTTGGGAAATTTTTTAAGAAGTTCCTCGAACTTGGCCGCGGCTCCCTCGGGCTGTTTCTTTTCCATCAAGGATTGACCTTGATAGAAAAGGGCCGTGTCCTCTTTGTCTTGAGCAATCACGCTCCCGAGAAAAATAAGCGGTACGAACGTAATCATAATAAACCCAGTCAGCCGGATCGCCCAACGACCGTTCGCCATGAAATCCTCTCCAACCTCATCAGCCAAAAGCTGCCATAATCTGTCATATTTCAAATGGTTTGTCAACAGCCAAAGCTTCCCCATTTCGTGGCAAACCACCCGCATGTGCAAACGCCGCTCAACGTTTGACTCTCCATCACGTGTGTGATATAACCCAAACAGGTCAAGGACTGCGGATCATACCGGGATGGTTTTTTCTGAACGATAACCGGAGGACGGCATCCCATCCTATGAAGAAAGGAGCCCTGTACGAATGAAATCTTTTTTAAAGCTGATTATTGCTCTTATTATGCTGGCCGCCGTATTCGGCGCCGGATACCTGATGGGATCGTTTCGGTTGGGAAAACTGGATCGGATGTTGGCTTCGGCCAAGTCTGAAATGGCAGCGAAAGTATCCGGGCTGGAGAAAGACGTCCACTTATTGCGATTCCGGATGCAACTCACAACGGCACGTGACCAACTGACCGCGGCCGAGAACAACATTAAAGCACGGAATTTCGGAACGGCCGAAAAGGAGCTGGAATCGGCCAAGGAGGAACTTCGCACGGCCGGCAAAATGGGGTCGAAAGAAAACGCAGAAGCGTTGACCGGTCTGGAAGGGTCGATCGACGGCGTGATCGCGATCGTCCGCCGATCCGATCCACGGGCCAAAGTGAAACTGACCGAGGCGAAAACGCAACTGGACCGGTTGATCGAGCGGTCGTAATTCGGCGGTCGTGAAAAGGCCCGATCGTCAAGTCTAAATCTTAGAATAGACGCAGGTCTGGTTGCGGCCGCTGTTCTTGGCGGCGTAGAGCGCCCGGTCGGCGCGTTCGATCAGCGTCTCCCGGTCGAGGGCATCATCCGGGTAAACCGCCATTCCCAGGCTGATCGTGATTTTCAGCGGCTCCCCGTTGATCACCGGGGAAATCCCCTCGACCGCTTTCCGGACCCGTTCGGCCAGCTGGTAGGACTCTTTCGGGCCGCTGTTGAGAAGAATGACGGCAAACTCCTCCCCGCCGTAACGGGCCACGACATCAACTTTGCGGACGGTCTTGAGCAAGACGGCCGCCACCTGCTTCAAGACCTGATCGCCCACCGGATGGCCGAACCGGTCGTTGACCTTTTTGAAATGGTCCACATCCACCATGACCAACGCGAACCGCCCCGTATCGCGGGCCTGCCGCTCGAATTCCTCGTTGAGCCGTTCCTGGAACCGCCGGTGATTGGCGATGCCGGTCAGACCGTCCATCGTGGCGAGTCGGTTCACCTCGTCATGCAGCTTGGCGTCCGCAATCGAAACGGCCGCCTGGCTGCAAAGCATCCGCAAGAACTCCTTGTGCTGCTGGTCAAACGCGCCGGGGCGCTGGGACGTGATGGCAAAGATTCCGATCACCCGGTCTTGGACGATCATCGGCAGGGCCAAGAAGGAGGCCGGCCGCAGCTTGATACCGGTGTCGAGCGGGAAAATACCTTTTCCCCGCTCGCGTTCGTGGAGATCCACCTTCATGATGGGCGCTCTCCGTTTAACCACCAGCGATAGAAAACCCTCGTGTAACGGAATCATCTGGCCGACGAGATGATCATCCGAAAACCCGCGGACCACTTTGAGCTCGGCGCAACGTTCACCGAGCTCCACCAGAAAGATGAAACAATGATCGTACGGGATGATCTCTTTGATCTTATCCGCCATCGTTTCAAGGCGGTGTTCCAGGTCCAGCTTGGAACCCAGCGACTCGCTCACGGCCACCAGCGTGTCGAGCTCTTGGGCATGGCTCTGGATGGACTGGTGTTCACGGCGGTTTTCGATCGCCTGCAGCACTTGGCTGGACAGACGCAGAAAAAGCTGCTCTTCCTCCTCGTTGAAGGCCTCGGCTTTAAGGCTGTCCACAATGAGAACTCCCTCGACGCGATCCTTTTGAACCAACGGGTTTACGATGAGCGACTGGATCCGGACAGCCCGCGTGCAATAGTCCAGCGCGCCCGGATCGGAAATTAAATGCTTCGCGTTGTACAGCCGCCGTTCCTTGATCGCAAAACCGATCACCCCTTCTCCCTCCGTGATCACCGATTGGGCGCGGAGTTCCCGTGAATCGCCGCCCACCCATTTTTGAAGCAGAAATCCCGCCCCCGTCTCACCCGGCATGAACAGGATACAGTGATGAGTTTGTGGCAATGCGCCTTTGAACAGCCAGAACAGATTCTCGATCGCCTCATCAAACCGGCGGGTAACCAGTGCAACACTCTTTTCGCGGACGGCGGGAGTCAGCGCCCAAACTTGATGGACCCGGTCGGTCTCCGTTAAGGGCCTAAAGACCTGCTCGCTGGTTTTAAATCGGAGAACGGCTGTTCGGAGCTCATCTTTCTCCTGCCGCTCCACGCGGAGATAGCCTTTGACCACCAGCGGAATCAGGGATAGCCCGGCCGCCCAGATCAAGGCGCGGCCACCGGCGTCCGCCGGACGTTGTGGATTGACCCATAAATTTATCCCTTCGAGCAGGAATATCGCCGCGATCGTGTAGGTATTGACCTCGATATCACAGAGCAACGCGGCCAGTAGCGCCAGAAAGACATAGAGAAGGGTCAGGGAAGAGGTTAAGCCACCCGTGAGCTGAGTGAGAGCGTTGATCCCCAGGATCAGGAGTGAGAGGACCTCGATCTGGGATTTCCGGTCCGTCGCGGCACGACGAAGGTATCGCACCATCAGCGACCCCAGCACCCAGAGAACACCGCCCGTCCAGATCCCCATTTTCCACAGGATCGGAAGACCGTTTTGAAAAATGCCCGTCGCCGACAGGCAGAAAAGTCCAAACAGGACAAATCCGGGGTGATGTCTCTGGATAAAGAACGGGGCCTGATCCCATCCACTGATCGGAGAGGGGATCTCGGTTCTTCGACGCTGCATCGGCTGCTCCGGAACCTGGCGATGAAAAGATGTCATCGTGAAAAGGTGGCGCCGAAACCCAGACCTAAATGAAATGTCGGCTCCTGCCGCGGGCCCCACAGCACCATTTCTTGATCCGCAACAACGGGGTAGGCGTAATCGGCCTCATCCAGCGTCCGAGTCTGCCGGCCCTGGACCTCCCCCGCCACCGTGAGCTCACGCCTCGAACCGTAAACTGCCGGATCCAGAAAACCCTCGTGCCGGATCAGGAACCGGCCTTCCGATACGGCTCCATGAATCGGACGGTCGTTACCGTCCAAGGGGTGCTGGAGCAGTTCAATCCATGTCGCCTCTTTTGTGTTGCGGGTCCGGATGATCTCGCCGCCCCACAGCACGATTTTCCCCTTTTGGGAATCCGGGTCATGAAAAACGGCCTTAAAAGTCGCGGCAGGATCCACCCGGTTTCGGACGTCACGGGAAATGGCGGGGGAAATGCAGCCGGTTGTCAGAAGAAAAACCAGAACGGGCCACGCGAGTTGACACAAGGTCATGCGCCCGACCGTCCAAGTACCACCGCTGCCGAGCTTTATGGATGTTCCGATTCCCAACGGGCATCCCTCTCAGGAAGAGGACGATCGCAAGACTAACCGGCCTTGGCTTCTTTGCCGGCTGCGGAGGCCGCCGGCTTCTCCGCGACAGGTTTCGCTTCCGATTTTGATTCCGTTTCGGCTTTCTCCGTCTTGGCCTTGGTCCCGCGCTGCATGAAATCGAGCAGGACACGGCGGCGGCGCTGGAGACGCTTTAACTGTTTTTGGAAGGTTCGCAGTTCAAGCGAGCCCGAAGCACCCAAATCCTTCTGTCGTTTTTCAGACAGCGTTTTTTTAAGACGTTTAATCTTTTCTTCCAAGTGCGTCACGTCGGCCATTTCAACTCTCCTTTTATGGGTCTTTCCGTGTCACGAAGGTGTCCAGGCGATCCTCCCCGGACAACCGTTCGGCCAGTTTTAACGCGAGGCGTTCCTGCCCGAGAAGCCCCACTCTCACACGGTAAATCGTATTTTGATTGGTCCGCAGGGTCACCAGATAAACATCGGCGTATTTATTTCTCAAACGTTCCGCGAGGTGTTTTGCGTTCTCCTCAACCTCAAACGCCCCCACCTGCACAGAAAACCGGCCGGCGGCGGCCTTGAAATTCTTCGGGAGGCCAACCACCTCGATGGCCACAGGAGCCGTTCCGGTTGAGGTCATTCCAAGAGTCTTGGCCGCACCGTAGGAAAGGTCCAGAATACGTCCGTGGACAAAGGGCCCGCGGTCGTTGACCTTCACAGTCACCGATCGCCCGTTTTCGCGGTGTGTGACCTTGACGATCGTTCCCAACGGCATCAGGCGGTGCGCCGCCGTCAGTCCGTACATGTCGTATATTTCGCCGTTTGCAGTCGGACGTCCGTGAAAATCCTCTCCGTACCAGGAGGCCACGCCCGTCTCCCGATACCCGACCGAATAATCGCCCCCCGGTCTCGGCACTGACGCACAGGAGGCCGTCAGGATCACCAGGAAGAAACCGAGAAGCCACCGGAACAAATTCAACGTCGGGCCAACGACCGAATCTTGATGACCCGGACCTTGCAGGAGGGACAATAGGCGGCCAGCGAAAGTTCTCCTCTGCAGGTGGGGCAGAAATCGGTGCGACGACCGGCCAGGCGTCGCTCGTCTTTGCGCTGCTCTCTCCGACGCCGCTCTCCTCTTCGCTGGTCGTTGAGCGGGTCCCGACGATCCCATCGTTCCCGTTTTTCTTCCACCGTTACCATCGTTTTCATTCGTCCGGCCATCCGCAACGCCCTCCTTGTATTATCGGGTTAGACCCTGGCCTTCGGAAGCCCACAGACCCCGATGACGGGCCAAGGCCTCGGTCTGGAGTTTCATAAATAAATCCGCATACCGGAGATTCGGTGGATGGAGACGCACCACAACATAACCAGATGAGATCAATTCGGCATTGACCAGACGATCATTCACAAAAACATACGCCAAAAGGCGATGATACCGATCCCGTACTTCCCGGTCCAGTTCCAGCCGCACCCGCTGGCCTTCGACCAGACGGCGGTTCAGTTCATAAGCCTCAGGTGCAAACGGCTCAACACTTTCAACCCACCGGCCGTTGACCTTCCGCCGCATCTCGGGAGCGTCAATTCCCAGATAACGAACCGTCTCGCCGTTGACCAGCTCGATGGTATCCCCATCGATCACCCGTTTTACCGCAACGGGTTTGCCGTGCTCAACGGTTTGAGCATCGGCACGGGGCTGCGCCTTCGATTCGGAAAAGGCGCCCGATAGGAACAGCACCGCCCCCAGCAACACCAGCGGGACAGACCATCCCCAAGATCGGAGGAGCCGTCTCAGGCCTGCTTTTTCTTGGAGCCCTCCTGTTTTTTGATCCATTGACCGATCGCCTTCATTTTACGGTCATTGAGATCCAGGAACCGGACGCCGATCCCTTCCGAGCCGGATCCCTCCGACGCATAGGGCCGAGTCCAGGTCACTTCTCCGGTGCAACTCACCTTGGTTTTTTTGTCCGGAAGAATGAATTCGATCGGGAAACGTTCGCCGGCGTGGACAGGCCGCTCCGCGGACATCAACAGACCGCCGATGCTGATGTTGCGCATCTGACCGATGAACACTTTGTCGTATTGTTTCCATTTGACTTCCAATACAAACAACGGCAACCGAAGCGATCGGCGTTTTTCGATGAAAGCCTGAAGACCGTCTTCACGGGATGAAGACGGTTTTGAACCTGTCGGTGTTTTAGTTTTCAACCGTGCCCCCACGGACGGCGTTCCCATGGTAGAAAACTATAACAAGTTGCGCCGCGTCCGTCAAGAAAATTTGCATTGAACCATTCGTCTTCGTTCTTGACAGTCTGTCCGGCTTGGCTATAATAAGACATATGCAACCGATGATGACAAACTCCGAGATCTTCTCCGGAAAACTTCAGAACGTCGCATTAACCCACCTTCTGCAAACCCTGTTGTCTTCCAAGGCAACGGGAATTCTGACCCTTCAACACGACGAGCAGGAAAAATCGATCTACGTTAGGGGCGGGAATATCATTTTCGCCTCTTCGAATGTGCCGGAAGATCGTCTGGGAAACATCCTGGTCCATTCAGGAAAATTGACTCAAGCGCAAGTGGAAGCCGCCCTAAAGTTCAAGGACGCCACCCACAAAAAATTCGGTGCGATTATCGTAGAACTGGGGTATCTGGCCCCCAAGGAATTGTTCGATGGACTTAAACTTCAGGTAAAAGAGATTATCCACAGCCTTTTCTGTTGGGACGAAGGCGCCTATCATTTTACGCCCGGCAATCTTCCGAGTCAGACCATTCCGCTCGTGCTGGACCCCGTCCAACTCATCTCTGAGATCATCACCCGGCTGCAAGCAGAATCCGTGGACGGCCCATAAACGGAAAAGGAGCTCTACCGCTCCTCAGAAAACGCCAGGAGGGCGATGCTGCGGGCCCGTTTGATCGCCTGGCCGACATCCCTCTGGTGCGATGCGCAATTACCGGATATCCTCCGCGGAACGATCTTGCCCCGTTCCGTTACAAAATTCCGCAGCAACCCGGTATCTTTGTAATCGATATAGTTGATCTTATCGGTGCAAAAACGACAATTTTTCTTTCGCTGAATAAACCGGCCTTTTTCCACCCGCGCCTCCTTTATACCTTTGACCTATTTTTCGTTAGATTGATTCGGTTTTCCGATTTTCTCCAATATACCGGCCAACAGTTCTCGACGCTCAAAATGGCACATCGTTATCCGCTCCGCCCGGGGTCGGCTCCAGATCGCCCGCCACGGATTCTGCCTTGCCGGAGGGAGCGGCCGCGTCCCCGCGCTTGGGCATGAAACGAACCGCTTGGGCGACCACTTCATGCTTGCTGCGCTTCTGACCGTCTTCCGTTTCCCACCGGCGTTCCTGCAATCGGCCGTCGACTATCACACTCTGTCCCTTATTCAGGTACTGGCCGCAGTTCTCGGCCTGTTTTCCGAAAACCACGATATCGATGTAACAGACCTCTTCCTTGAGATCTTCACCCTGCTTGTATTTGTGGTTGACGGCCAAGCGGAAGTTGGCCACCGGCGTGCCGCTGGGCGTGTACCGGACCTCGGGGTCTTTAGTGAGGTTGCCGATCAGGATGACCTTGTTGTAGCTGACCATCTCGGTTAATCCGTCCGCTTGCCGGAATCGTATCGGGGACGGTCTTCCCGGTCATGCGAGAACCGCCCGCGGGAAGGCCGGCCTTCTTCGGCTGTGGGCATGACGAGCGTGCCCGGATCACCCTTCGAGGGTTTGACCGTCAAAAACTTGATGATCCCGTCTTCCATGCGGTAGGTGTGTTCCAGATCGTTGATTATTTTTCCATCGCCACTGAAACGGAAAATAACATAGGTCCCCTTCTTTTCCCGCTCCACTTCGTACGCCAGTTTCCGTTTCCCCCAGTTTTCGGCCTGGAGTATGGCCCCGCCGCTTTTCACGACCACCGCTTTCATCTTCTCGACCACTTTGGTGACTTCCTCATCGGTCAAGTTGGGTCGGATGATAAAGATGGTTTCATACGTCTGCATAAACGTCACTCCCTCCTGGATATCGAGCCCTCATGCGTTGAGAGCGACATGTTTCCGACAATGTGTTATCCTTGTAACACAACCGTCTCATTAAAATCAACAAACCTCTTAGACTTGAAACCTGAAATACAGTACATCCCCGTCTTGGATGACATAATCACGCCCTTCCACGCGGAGCAATCCCCGTTCGCGAACCGCGGATGCGCCTCCACAGGCGATCAGATCGGAATAGGACATCACCTCGGCACGGATGAACCCTTTTTCTATATCGCTGTGAATCTTGCCGGCCGCCTGCGGCGCCTTTGTCTCTCGCGGAACGGTCCAGGCTCTCGACTCCGGCGCGCCGGCCGTAAAGAAAGTGATCAGCCCCAGCAGTTCGTATCCCGCCCGTATTAGCCGGTCCAGTCCGGACTCGGCCAGCCCCAGCTCTTTTAAAAAGGCGGCGCGATCCTCTTTCGGCAGTGCGATCAGTTCCTCTTCAACCTTGCCGCTTACCACGATCACCCCGGCCCCTTCGCGTTGCGCGATCTCCCGAACCCGTTGCACATGGGATGTCCCATGGACCGTTTCTTTCTGCAGATCGGCTTCGGCCACGTTGGCCACGTATACCACCGGCTTGTCGGTGAGCAGATGCAACTCATGCAGCCACCGCGTCTCCTCCGGCGTATAGGGCTTTCCGCGGATAGGATCGCCTTTCGCCAGCATGACATGAAGCCGCTGAGTGAAGGCCCGCTCGGCCGCGGCCTTGGCATCGCCCGACCTCACCTTCTTCTCGGCCGACTGAAGCCGCCGCTCGACCGCGTCCAGGTCGGCTAGAATTAATTCGGTCTCGATGATCTCGATATCCCGGGCCGGGTCCATCGATCCGGAAACGTGCACGACATCCGGATCCTCAAAGCAGCGGACGATATGAACGATCGCATCCACATCCCGTATGTGGCTCAAAAATTTGTTCCCCAGTCCTTCCCCCTGGCTGGCCCCTTTGACCAGCCCGGCGATGTCTACAAATTCCACCGTTGTGGGGACAACTTTCTTGGACTTGAACATCTCGGCCAGCCGCCGGAGCCGTTCGTCCGGAACCTCGACCACCCCGACGTTCGGCTCGATCGTGCAGAAGGGGTAATTGGCCACGGCCGCCCCGGCGGCGGTCAGGGCATTAAAGAGAGTCGATTTGCCCACATTCGGAAGTCCGACGATCCCGCAGTTGAATCCCATGGTGGGCCGTTCAAACCAAAAGGGGAACGATCAACAAGGCGACGATGTTGATGATCTTGATCATCGGATTGATCGCCGGACCGGCCGTATCTTTATAGGGATCACCGACGGTATCCCCCGTCACGGCCGCCTTGTGGGCCTCGCTTCCCTTCCCCCCGTAGTTTCCTTCTTCAATATATTTTTTGGCATTGTCCCAGGCGCCCCCGCCGCTTGTCATCGAGATCGCCACGAACAGACCGGTCACGATGCTTCCGACCAGCATGCCGCCCAAAGCCTTGGGGCCCAAAATGAATCCGACCGCAATCGGCGAGAGAACCGGAATCAGTCCGGGAAGAATCATCTCCCGTATGGCCGCCCGGGTCACGATGTCCACGGCGCGGCCATAGTCCGGCCGGCCGGTTCCCTGCATGATGCCCGGGATCTCGCGGAACTGGCGGCGAACCTCTTCCACGATCATTCCGGCGGCCTTCCCCACTGCCTCCATCGAGAGCGCCGAGAAAAGATACGGGAGCAGCCCGCCGATAAATAGCCCGACCAACACATATGGATCGCTCAAGGTGAAGACTACTTTTAGGGAAAGATGATTGTTCAGTTCCTGCGTATACGACGCGAACAAAACAATCGCCGCCAGACCAGCCGACCCGATCGCGTATCCCTTCGTCACGGCCTTGGTCGTGTTTCCAACGGCATCCAACGGATCGGTGACCGCTCGGACACTTTTATCCAGACCGGCCATCTCGGCGATTCCCCCCGCGTTGTCCGTGATCGGACCGTAGGCGTCCAGCGCCACAACCATTCCGGCCATCGACAGCATCGAGACGGCCGCAACGGCCACGCCGTAAAGGCCGGCGAGATGGAACGCGGCCAGGACACCCGCGCCGATCACCAGCACCGGCAGGGCCGTTGCCTTCATGCTCACGGCCAGGCCGGCGATGATGTTCGTTCCATGTCCGGTGGTGGAGGCCTTCGCAATACTCCTGACCGGCCCGAAAGAGGTTGAGGTGTAGTATTCCGTAATCATAACGAGGAGCGCCGTGACCGCCAGGCCGATCAGCACCGTGCCGTAGATGCGGTTCGGATCAACCATTGCCAGGCCCTGCAGAATCCATTTCGTAGCGGGATAGAGCGCGAGGGCCGCGAGAAAGCCGGAAACCGCCAGACCCTTATACAGCGCGCCCATGATATACCCTTTGGCGCCGATGCGGGCGAAAAAAGTCCCGATGATCGAGGTGATGATCGAGATCCCGCCGACCACCAGCGGGTAGACGAGGACTTGGGGTGCATCGCTGAAGACCAGGAGGCCCAGAAGCATGGTCGAAATGATGGTGACGGCGTACGTCTCGAAGAGATCGGCCGCCATTCCGGCGCAGTCACCGACGTTGTCGCCGACGTTGTCCGCGATCACGGCCGGGTTGCGCGGATCATCCTCCGGAATCCCGGCCTCCACTTTTCCGACCAGATCCGCCCCGACGTCGGCCGCCTTGGTGAAAATTCCGCCCCCCAGACGGGCGAAGATGCTGATCAGGCTCCCTCCAAACCCCAGACCGACCAGCGGCGTAATATTCACCTTCCCGCCGCTCGGTGTCAGTGCGACCAAAATACCATAATATCCTGCGACCGAAAGAAGCCCAAGACCGACCACAAGAAGGCCGGTGACGGACCCACCCCGGAAGGCCACGTTAAACGCCGCGGACAGTCCCCGCTTCGCTGCTTCGGCCGTCCGTACGTTGGCCTTCACCGAGATGTTCATCCCGATATAACCGGCTGCGGCCGAGGAGACGGCCCCGATCAGGAACCCGATGGCCGTCTTTGTTCCCAGCGTTCCCCATAAAATGATTAAAAGCACCAGGCCCACCCCCGCAATCGTGGTGTACTGGCGATTCAAAAATGCCTTGGCCCCCTCTTCAATAGCCTTCGCAATTTCCTGCATCCGCTCCGAACCGGACGGAAGAGCCAGAACCCATCGGGCCGACACGGCACCGTAAATCACCGCAGCCGCCCCGCAAGCCACGGCAAAAAAGATCGAACCGTTTAAAAGATCCATTCCTGATGCCTCCTTCTCCGATCATAACTTTTCAAGTGGAAGCGGGTCGCACCACCCCCACAAAACTTTTTCTCATGGATGAAACCGGTTCATCGTCGTCTCCGGCCCCTCATTGATAAAACAGTCCAGTGCCGTGACGGATCGTTTGATCATTTCCTGAACGATGGGTCGCTCATCAGGAAGAAAAACCGACAGGACATACTCGTCCGCGGCCTGATGCGCCGGCGGACGGCCAACCCCTACCCGGAGTCGGTAGAAATGGTCAGTCTGGAGTGATGCGATAATGGATTGGACCCCGCGATGACCGCCATGCCCCCCTTTGGACTTGAGCCGAAGACGCCCGAGGTCAAGATCCAGTTCATCGTGAACCACAAGCAGGTCGGATGGCTCGGAGCCGGTTTCTCGAAGCAACTCAAGGACGGCAGACCCGCTTCGGTTCATATAGGTCCGCGGCTTGGACAGAATCAGCCGTTCGTCATTCTGGTCCCGAACCGCGCCGAACGCGGTGACCATCCGCGGAGAGGATTTTCGGAAGGGAACAGCCAGGGACTTCGCGTAAGCGTCCATGACCATAAAACCGACGTTGTGACGGCTGCGCGCGTAATCGGCCCCGGGGTTCCCGAGCCCCACAAGAATCTTCAATATTACCCTTTCGCTCCGGGCTCCTTCTTCGCTTCCTTTTTCTCTTCCTTGCCTCCGGGTTTCGGGGCCTTCACCTCGCCTTTGGCTTCCGCTTTTTCACCCGGTTTTGCACCGGCCACGGCTTCCGGCACCGCTCCCGCTTCTCCCTCTTCCTCTTTCTTCTTCCCGATCAGTTCAGGTTCCTTTGTCTCGGCCGGCGTCCCGGCCAGGATCTCTTCCAGCTTGGCCTCCGACATCGGGGCCGCAATCGACACGATCCCCAGATCCTTGTCTTCCAAAACCCGGATCCCCTCCTGAACCTGAAGATCCCTTACATGGATCGATTCTCCGATCTTCAGATGCGCCGCGTCCACATCCAAATGGTCCGGAATCATGGACGGAAGACACTCGATCTCGACTTCACGGAGGTTGTGCTGAAGCACACCTCCCTCTTTGACCCCCTCCGGCAGGTCTCCTTTGACCGTAATGGGAACCCTAATCCGGATCGCCTTGTTCATGTTGATCTCGAACAGATCCGCATGAAGGAGGCCGCCGGTGATGGGGTCCTTTTGATAATCGCGAAGGATGGCCGTCCGTGTTTCGACCGACTTTTCCCCTTTAATCTTCAGATTGATCAGTGCGTTCTCCCCCGACTCCGACTTGAAAATTTTGATCAGCTCCGCGGGATGTATGCTCAACAGACTCGACTTCCCTTCACCGTACAACACGGCCGGAATCCGGCCGGCCCGTCGAAGAGTACGGGCCACTCCCTTTCCGCTTTTCTGACGCTGCTCCGCTTCTAAATCCATACGCTGCATGACGGACTCCTTTAATGATTGGATGGGACGGTTACACGAACAATGAACTTACCGATTCTTCATTATGAATCCGACGAATCGCCTCCCCCAACAGCGGGGCGACGGACAGAACCTTGATTTTTTTGCAGATCTGATCTTTACCGGCCATGGGGATGGTGTTGGTAACGATCACCTGGTCGATGACCGAGTCGTTGAGACGCTGCAAGGCCGGTCCGGACAGAACGGCATGCGTACAGCCGGCCAAAACTCGACGGGCTCCCTTATCTGCGCAGGCCTGGGCGCCCTGCGCGATCGTTCCGGCGGTATCGATCATGTCGTCTAAAAGAAGGACGTCGCGGTTGTCCACCTCTCCGATGATGTTCATGATCTTGGCCTGGTTCGGTCCCTCACGGCGCTTGTCGATGATCGCCAGATTCGCGTTGAGCCGCTTCGCAAAGGCCCGAGCCCGTTCCACCCCGCCAGCGTCCGGCGACACCACGACCAGATCCTTCAAGTCCATGGAGTGCAGATAGCTCAGAATTACCGGCGTCGCATACAGATGGTCTACCGGGATATTAAAAAAGCCTTGAATCTGTCCGGCGTGCAGATCCATGGTCAAGACCTTATCGGCCCCGGCCGTGGTGATCAGGTCCGCAACCAACTTCGCCGTCACCGGAACTCGGGGCTGATCCTTGCGGTCCTGCCGGGCATACCCGAAATAGGGTATGACAGCCGTGATCCGACGGGCGGAAGACCGCTTGAGCGCGTCGATCATTATGAGCAATTCCATGATATTTTTGTTGACGGGGTCCGAGCAGGACTGAACCACAAACACATCCATCCCGCGCACGTTCTCCTCAATCCGGACCAGGATCTCCCCATCACTGAAGGCCGAAACGGTCGTGGCGCCCGGGACAACCCCAAGGTGATCGCAGATCTCCTTGGCCATTGGAATATTGGAATTCCCCGAAATCAGTTTAAGCTCGTTTAACACTCAACTCCCCTCAATCACTTTGGTTCGGAGGTAGGGACTCGAACCCCAATTCGCAGCTCCAAAGGCTGCTGTCCTACCGTTGGACGACCTCCGAATATCCCGATTGATCGTTTTTACCAGGGCGATCGGTTCAGCAGCCGCGCCACCCAGATGATCCATGGTCCGCTTCGATTCATCCCCCCGGCCTTGCCCCCCCTCCGCAGAACCGTCGCTGCGGAATAGGCCGAGGAACCATCCGGAAACAGCCCGAAAACGGTCGGGCCGCTGCCGGACATCAAAACTCCCTTTGCTCCCAAGGAACAGAGTCGCTCCTTGATGGACTCAATGACCGGATATCGTCTGATCGTGATCACTTCCAAGTCATTGTGGAGGGAGAATGATCGTTTCGTCACCGGGAAGGTCTTGCTTTTACGGGAGGGAATTTTATTCCGATTCCGATCCAAAGTCAACCTTATTTTTTTGAGGAATGTTCTCCGGGGTGCCGGCACTCCGGACCGAACGCGACCCAATTCGGAGTAGACCCAGGCGGTCGAAACCTCGAAACCGGGATTCACCAACACTGCCCAGAGATTCTCCCCCGAACGAATCGGGGCGACCTCGTTGCCGATGCCTGACACCCAGGCGGTCGGCCCACCGAAAAAAAACGGCAGGTCGCTGCCAAGGGTCCGGCCCAGCGCCGCGAGTTCCGTCCGGGGCGGTGTTATTTTGAACAGACGGCCAAGACCATAAAGCGTGGCCGCGGCATCGCTGCTCCCCCCGCCCAGCCCGGCGCCGATCGGAATCTTCTTGTCCAATTCGATTCTCAAACCGGTCTCGATCCCATAACGCTTCATAAAGGCCCGGGCCGCGCGCACGATCAGATTGTCCTCCCCGAGCGGAAGAGTCCGATTCCTTGTCACGATCCGGATCCCGTCGCGAACCGGCCTCCGAATCAGGGTCAGCCGGTCATGAAGATTGACCATCTGCATCAGTGAGAGAATGCCGTGGTACCCGGTTGACTGACGCTCCAGAACATACAACAGCAGATTGATCTTGGCGGGGGCCCGGACGGTTACGGTCTGTCGTGGATGCATGCGCGGGTATCGGCCCCATTGAATATCGTGAAAAGTTTTACGATGATCGGTTGAACGGAACTCAAGGCGTGTCCGGTCCGTCATCTTGTTCGGAATCATCGTCCGGGGGAGCGCCGGGCTCGCGATGTTTGCGGATGCCGTGTTTTTCCAGACGGTATCGGAACGATCGCATGTTCAACCGGAGGAGCCGGGCGGCATCCCGCTTGACCCAGTTGGTCCGCTCGAGAGCCTTGAGGAGAAAAGTTTTTTCCAGATCGCCGATCACCCGGTCTAGGTCCAGGCCTTCCGAGGGAATGGACGCGGGCACCGACTCTTTCAACGCCGCCGGTTTCTGGAGGCATTCCATCACGTCTTTCAATTCAATGGTATCGCCGGTCGTCAAGGCCACGACGCGCTCGATCATGTTCTCAAGCTCACGCACATTGCCGCGCCATGGATGAGACTGTAAAATTTTCATGGCATCGGGCGTTACCGTCCGGATTTTTTTGTTCAAACCCTGATTCAAGATCGTCAGAAAATGCCGCACGAGGGGCGGAATATCTTCCACCCGTTCCCGGAGCGGCGGCAGATGGATCGGAATCACGTCCAGACGGTAATAAAGATCCTCGCGAAATGTCCCCTCCGCGACCGCCTTTTCAAGGTCTTTATTGGTCGCCGCAATGATCCGGACGTCCACGCGGATATTTTGCGTCCCGCCGATTCTCCGGAACTCCTTCTCTTCCAGAACCCGCAACAGCTTGGCTTGGATACCCGGCGGAGTGTCGCCAATCTCGTCCAGAAAGATCGTCCCCTCATGGGCCACTTCAAAAAGACCCGGCTTGTTCACGTGCGCCCCGGTGAACGATCCTTTCATATGACCGAATAATTCGCTTTCAAGAAGCGGCTCGGGAAGCGCGCTGCAGTTGACGGTGACAAAGGGCTTGTCCTTCCGCTGGCTGTCGGAATGGATGGCTTGGGCGATGAGCTCCTTTCCGGTCCCGCTCTCGCCCAAGATCAGGACATTGCTCTGGGTGTCCGCGACCTTCTTCACCACCTGCATCACATTCTGCATGGGTCCGCTTCGCCCGATGATGTCCTCAATCGCCGCGGCCCCCTTGACCTTCTTTTTCAGAAGTTGATTCTCGGTCCGGAGCCGTTTCTTTTCCAACGCGTTTCGGATGATCATCTTGACTTCGTCGATCTGAAACGGCTTGCTCAGATAATCGTACGCCCCTTCCTTCATGGCTTCAATCGCCGTCTCGGTTGAAGCGAAGGCCGTGATCATCAGAACAAGGGTGTCGGGGGACGCCTCCTTCACCGTCTTCAGAACCTGAAGCCCGCTGATCCTGGGCATCTTCACATCGGTCAAGACCAGATCAAACATCTCTTTCCGGATCAGCCGCCCCGCCGTCTCTCCATCCTCGGCGGCCGTCACGGAATAGCCCTCTTTCTTGAGCATGATGCTCAGGAAATCCCGCATGCTCTTCTCATCGTCAACGACTAAAATCTTCTCCACGGTCAATGGCTCCTTTGGTCTCCCAAACCGCCTGCGGTTGCGTCTTCACCCGCCGCCAACAAAAGGGTTAATCGGGTTCCCTGACCCGGCCGGCTTTCCACATGCACGCGGCCCCGATGCGTTTCGATCACCCGATGTACAATCGACAGGCCGAGCCCCGAACCCCGATCCCTGGTCGTGAAAAACGGGTAGAAAATTTTAGGAATGTTTTCCTTCTGGATTCCAAGTCCATTGTCTGAAAACGTCACTTCAATCCAGGGTGTTCCAGGACGATTTTTATTGGAGTCCACTGTCACGGGTCGGGTCGCAATAAGGAGACGCCCTCCCTGAGGCATCGCCTGACAGGCATTGATGGACAGGTTCCAGAAAACCTGCCGGATCTGATCGGAGTCCACCGCCGCCCACAATTTCCCCGGCGCCAGATGCGACTGGATCTCGATATTGTCCCGATACTCCTTGCTGTTCCGAAGAAGGCTCAACGTATCAATCACCAGTTGGTTGATGTCCCACCGTTTTTTATTCAACGGGGCCGGTCGGGCATACATTAGGAAGGCCGTGATGATGCCGTTCAAGCGTTCGGTTTCCTTTAAAGCGATCTCCATGAGTCGGCGGGACTCCTCTTCTTCGAGGCGAACGTCTTTGCTCAGCACTTGCAGCGATCCGCTCAACGCTCCAAGGGGGTTTCGGATTTCATGGGCCATTCCGGCCGCCATCTCGCCGATCGTCGCCAATCTTTTTTTGTGCTCAATCTCAATCTCCATCTCCCGGATACGGGTCAGATCCTGAAAGATCCAGACGCCGCCGATCTGCCGGCCTTCTTCATTCTTAAGTGGAGAAACGGTCATTCCCAACACCAACGGAACGCCGTTTTTCCGATGACAATCCCGGTCAAAACGAAACGGCTCGGTCAGCGGTTTTTCATCACTGATCAGCCGCTCCAAATCGGCCGCATCAAACGTGTTCCACCAGGGTTTGCCTTTGACGTCCTCAAACCGGCACCCCATGATCTCTTCGGCGGCACGGTTGAAGGACGTAATCTCCCCGTTCTGGCCGGTCGTCATCAGACCGGTGCTCATGCTCTGCACGACATGCTCGTGAAATGCCTTCAGTTCGGCCAGTCCGGTCGCCTTCTCTTTCAATCGCTCACGTGTAACGCTCAGTTTATCGGCCAACCCCCCGCTCAGATAAGCCACGGTCAGATACGCGACAATGTTCAGAAAAAGCAGATAGAGGGTTTCTGTATTCGAGTAGGTGCTTACCTCCATGCCGGGGAGAAGCCGGAAGTACTGGAGATCGACAAGAACTCCGAAAAAGATGCCGGACATGGATGCGGTCAGGCTTCCGCCCTTTCGCCCCAGGATCACGCTGGCCGCTATCGAGGTAATCATATAGAACGGCGAGAAGGGGCTTTCAATGCCACCCGTGAGATAGACCAAAACCGTCTCAAACACAAGATCGATAAAGATCTGACTATAGGCAAAAAGCCTGACTTGCTTCGGACGATTCAGGAGAAGACTATAGACAATCGTGAGACAATAGGTCGAGGCGATCAGATACGAAAAGGAGACGGTCGTCCTACCGATATGTCCGTAACCGACCTGTAAGACGATCGAGGCGCCCAGCAAGCCCGTAACAATCACCACGCGCAGGGCCATCAGCCACTTGAGTTTGGCCCGCATTTCTTCTTGCTGGATTTGTTGAAGCTCCATCACTCAATGCACTATCCTACGGTTCCGGCCATTTTGAAGATCGGCAGATACATGGCCACCACGATGAATCCGATCACCACGCCCAGGAATACCATCAGCATCGGTTCCAGAAGGGCCGTCAGGGCCCCGACGGCCGCATCGACTTCTTCCTCGTAGAAGTCGGCGATCTTTCCCAGCATCGCGTCCAGCGCGCCGGTCGTCTCTCCCACCGCGATCATCTGGACCACCATGGGGGGAAACACCTTTGTTTTCGCGAGCGGCTCGGCGACCGTTTTCCCTTCGCTGATACTCTGCCGTGCGACAAGGATCGCCTCTTCAATGATCTTGTTGCCCGATGTTTTAGCCGTGATGCTCAGGCCTTCCAGGATGGGAACACCGCTGCTGATCAACGTGCCGAGGGTCCGGGTGAACTTGGCTACGGCCGCCTTTCGGATCAGATCACCGATGACAGGCAGCATCAGGGCGAAACGATCAAGGAGCTTTTGACCCGCCGGCGTCTTGTAGGCCCGTTTGATCCCCATATAGGATATAACGGCCCCCACAAACAAAGGAATGGCATACTGTTTCGAAATGTTGCTGGCCGCAATCACGATCTGCGTCGGACCGGGGAGCTCACCGCCGAAATCGGAGAACATCTTGGCAAAGACCGGAATCACAAAGACCATCAAGATCCCGACGATGATAATGGCCACACCCAAAATCGTGACCGGGTAGACCATCGCCGACTTGATCTGTTTTTTTAACTTCGCCGCTTTCTCGATGTGCTTGGCCAGACGGTTGAGGATGGTATCCAGAATACCGCCCGCCTCGCCCGCCGCCACCATGTTCACGTACAGTTCGTCAAACGCCTTGGGATGTTTCCTCAGCGCATCAGCGTAGGTGGAACCCGACTCGACCTCCTGCCGCACCTCACCCACGGTCTTGGCCAGGAACTTGTTTTCCGTCTGCGCCGAAAGGATTTCAAGGCATTGGACCAGCGGCAAGCCAGCGTCGATCATCGTAGCAAACTGCCGGGTAAACACCACGATGTCCTTGTCCGTAACTCCTTCACCGAAGCTGAGGTTGAGTTTAAAACCCCCGCCCTTTTGCTGGACCGAGGTGACAAGAATATTCTGTTTTCGAAGGATCCCGATCACTTCGTCCCGGCTCTTCGCCGCGATCTCACCCTTCTGAAGGGCTCCCTGCCTCGTCTTTCCTGTCCAGGTAAACGTCGCCATTAATCGCAGGTTCTCCGGTTACCGTGCCGCCCGTTGTTCCTTGCCGGGCTGGGGCGCCATTCCACCCCGGCCCAACATGTTCATCAATTCTTCCACATTACTGCTGCGGTTGATAGCATCGTCATAGGTGATCAGACGCCTTGAATAAAGGTCGAACAGCGACTGGTTCATGGTTTGCATGCCATACTTGGTTTGACCGGTTTGCATCGTGGAATAGATCTGATGGACCTTGTCTTCCCGGATCAGGTTGCGGATGGCCGGATTGGGAACCATAATTTCCAACGCCAGCACCCGGCCCTGCCCGCTCGCCTTGGACATAAGCTGTTGGGACATGACGCCTTCCAGTACGAATGATAACTGGGCCCGCACCTGGGACTGCTGGAAAGGTGGGAAAACATCGATGATCCGGTTGATCGTCTGGGCGCAGGAGTTGGTATGGAGCGTTGCCATTGTGAGATGGCCGGTCTCGGCGATCGTCAAGGCGGCCTCGATCGTCTCCAGATCCCTCAACTCGCCGATCAGCACCACATCGGGATCCTGCCGGAGTATGTATTTGAGGGCGGTTTTGAACGATTTGGTGTCCGAATTCACCTCCCGTTGGTTGACCAGGCATTTTTTGTGGGGGTGAAGGAACTCGATCGGATCCTCGATCGTCACGATGTGTTCATGCCGCTCGCTGTTGATCGTATCGATCATCGTGGCCAATGTGGTCGATTTTCCGCTCCCTGTGGGACCCGTCACCAAGACCAAGCCGCGGGGTTTCTTCACCAGATCACGCACCACCGCCGGCAGTCCCAGTTCCTCAAAGGTCATGATCTTAAATGGAATCGTACGAAGCGCCGCGGCCACGGCCCCGCGCTGCATAAAAACGTTGGCGCGAAACCGGCTTAGCCCTTTTAAACCGAAAGAGAAATCCAGTTCGTTCTCCTCTTCGAATTTGTGTTTCTGCGCATCGGTCAGAACACTGTAGACCAGTTGTTTGGTCTCGGCGGGCGTCAAGGGCGGGAGATTAAGCGGCGCCAAATCTCCATCCACCCGAATCTGCGGCGGGGTTCCGGTCGTGAGGTGGAGGTCGGAAGCCCCCTTCTCGATCATCGTTTGAAGCAACTGATACAGGTTGGCCATTCGTCGCCTTTCATAACGGCGGACCCATGCGGAATATTAATCCGGGAAGGTCGAGTCCACCACCTCTTCCAATGTGGTAATTCCTTCCCTGATTTTGCTCAGACCGCTCATGCGCAAGGTTTTCATCCCCGTGCTGATGGCCCGCTTTTTGATTTCATCCGACGAAGCCCCCTGCAGGATCAACTCCCGGACTTCTTCGCCGATGGGCATCACTTCATACAACGCCAGGCGGCCTTTATAGCCTGTGTCACTGCAGGTCGAGCAGCCCTTGCCTTTGTAACAGACGGCGCTCTTGGCTTCTTCCTCCGTCATTCCGGCTTTCACCAACATCGGGACCGGAACCTTTTCGAGCTCTTTGCAGTCCTTGCAAACCCGATGGACCAGACGCTGGGCAATAATCATCACCACCGAGGAGGCCACCAGGAAGGGCTCGATGCCCATGTTGAGAAGCCGGTTGATCGTGCTTGGCGCATCATTGGTATGAAGCGTGGACAGAACCAAGTGACCGGTCAGGGCCGCCTTGACGCCGATCTCGGCCGTTTCATAGTCCCGGATTTCGCCGACCATGATGATATCGGGGTCCTGACGCAGAAAGGATCGGAGGGCGGCCGCAAAATTTAGACCGATCTCGTCCTTCATCTGGACCTGATTGATCCCCATCAGATTGTACTCGACCGGGTCTTCGGCCGTCATGATGTTTACATCGATGGTATTAATATAATTCAATGCCGAATAGAGTGTGGTGGTTTTACCGCTTCCGGTCGGGCCCGTGACCAGAACCATCCCGTAGGGGCTGCCGATCGCCTTCATGAAATTCTCCAGGGCCTTGGGATCAAACCCCAGCTTCGTCAGATCCAACGTCAGGTTGCTTTTATCCAGGAGCCGCATCACGATCTTTTCACCGAACAGACAGGGGAGACACGAGACGCGGAGATCCACTTCCTTGTCCTCGAATTTCATCTTGATGCGGCCGTCCTGGGGAAGGCGCCGCTCGGCTATGTCGAGATCGGACATGATCTTGAAGCGGGAGGTCAAAGCCGCCTGAAGTTTCTTGGGAGGCGACATGACCTCGTAGAGCGATCCATCCAATCGATAGCGAACACGGAAGCTTTTTTCATACGGCTCAATATGGATGTCGCTCACTTTTTTCTTGACCGCCTCGTTCAGGATGAGGTTTGCCAGCTTGACCACCGGCACTTCTTCCACGGCCTCCTTCAGCTTCCCGATATCCACTTCCTCTTCGCGGATGATGGTCGGATCCGCCGTGGTCTCCTGACTCTCCAGGTCTTTCAGCACCGTCTGGAGCTGTTTACTCGAGGCATCGTAGCCCTTGGAGATGGCCGTCATGACGGCCGTTTCCGACGCCACCATCGGCTCGATCTCGTATCCGGTCATAAATTTAATGTCGTCAACAGCAAAAACATCGGTGGGATCCACCATGGCTAGGCTGAGCGTGGCGCCGGAACGCTTGACGGGCATGACGCGGTATTTAAGCACCACTTCGGCCGGCACCAGTTTTGTGACGGCAGGATCAATTTGCAGTTTCGAAAGGTCAATGGCGGGGATGCCGTACTGCTGGCTCAGGAACTTCAGAAGCTTGTCCTCCTCAATAAAAGCCATCTTGACGAGGATGCCGCCCAGCCGGCCGCCCTCTTTTTTTTGAGTCAAGAGGGCCTTCTGGAGCTGGTCCTCCGTAATGAGCTTGGCCGTAGTCAGCAATTTCCCCAATCGTTCAGGAACCAAGGCGTTACCTCGTTGGATGAGCGAAATTCTTGGCTTGTCAGTCTACTGGATCGGCCCAGAATTGTCAATCTCTTGTTGGTTGACCTCTCGTCCGGCAATTCCCTGCTGAAGGGCCTCTCGCATGACGTTGATCGGAGGACGTCGACCGGTCCAGATTTCAAAGGCAAGAGCGCCCTGGTGAACCAGCATCCCGAGCCCGTTGACCGCCTTGGCGCCGGCCGCTTTAGCCTGGTCGAGCAGAAGCGTCACCGATGATTTATAGATGAGATCGCAAACGATATGGTGAGGCTGCAGGACATTGGGTGGTAGGAGCGGAGGATCGTCGGGCCTCATGCCGACCGACGTGGCGTTGATGATGATATCGGCCTGCCGAACCCCCTCGATTAAAGACGCCTCCGTCCAGGGAAGGACGAAGACGGAACACAGTACCACTGTTCGACGAAGGTCTCGAACCAATGCCGCGGCCCGCGCCGATGAACGATTCGCAATCATCACGACCGCCCCGCCTTCCAACGCCCATTGGAATGCAACCGCCCTGGCTGCTCCGCCCGCGCCCAGGATCATGACCCGCTTGCCGGCGATAGACTCCCCGGTCTCCTCCCGAAAGGCCCGCAGGAACCCTCGACCGTCCGTGTTGTGACCGATCATGCGTCCGCGTCGGATCTCAACCGTGTTCACCGCTCCGATCATCCGCGCTTCAGGACTCAAGCGGTCCACCAAAGCCATGATCCGCAGCTTATGTGGGATGGTCACGTTGAAACCGCAAAACCCCAGCAACCGCAGTGCCGTCACGGCCGATCGGATCCGGCGGGGCTCCACCTCCAGCGGAACGTAACAGCAGTCCAGACCCGTCGCTTCAAAGGCCGCGTTGTGCATCAGCGGCGATAGAGAATGGCGAATGGGGTAACCGATTATTCCAACCAGCTTTGTCCGACCCGTAATCGTCATAACCTCTCGGGCGATGTTAAACCTGTTCGGAATTCAGATGGCGTATCCCGCGATAGATGTAATGCAGCCCGGAAAGAATCGTCAGCCCGATCATCACCACAAGAATCGGCAAGAGACTGATCGTGCTGCCCCGGACCACGGCCGTCGCCAAAATCAGTGTCACATAGCTCAACTGGACCGCCGTTGTGCTTTTCCCGAGAAACGTGGGCGAAATCTCCTGCTGGGCCTGGGTCAGATGCAGTATCAAGCTGCCCAGAATCAGGATCAGATCGCGACTGACCACAATCACGGCCGTCCATACCGGAATGACTTGAAGAATGGCCATCGTCAGAAAGGAGGCGGTCAGAAGTAATTTATCCGCCAGGGGATCAAGGTAGGTCCCCAGCCTTGTCCTCTGGTTGGCCAGCCGCGCAATCAGACCATCCAGGCTGTCCGTCAGGCTGGCCGCAAGAAAAACGGCCAAGGCCCACCCATTGTAGCCGTAGATCAAAAAATAGAAAAAAACCGGGATCAGCAAGATGCGAAGAATGGTGAGTAAATTAGGAAGATTCATCCTCTCACCCGTGCCAGCCGTGGGGTTCGACCCAGCGAGCACGGCGAGCGAGAGGGGAAGGCTCCATCCGGCTTCGCCGGTGGAGGGGGCGACGCAAGCCCCTACAATCGGCAACAGGCTGCATGGTTGGATTATAAGAAACCGCCGACGGATTGTCAAACCCTCCAACCGGAGCCGATCCGGCAAAAAGGTGTTGATTGCTTTGAATGAACCCGCTATAATCGCCTCCCGTTATGGAGCACCCCGGATGCAGCGAATCGTTGAACGACATCAGATCGAGGGACAGGACGAGCGGCAACGCGTCTTCAATCGCCTGGTGGATATCCTGCGCGTCGAAAAGGGATACACCGCGATTTTTCATTATGAAGGACTCACCTTTGAGACAAAGTCCGCGCGAACCATCGAGGAAACGATTCAGGACCTGATTTCAAAACTACAAAAAGCAGGCTGCTCGAATCTTCGCACCCGCCTGAATTTTCGAGGACAGCGTTATCTGGCGGAGCGCGAACCGTGGGTGAACTATCCCGACAGCGCGTTTCAGGAAACCGGTCGCACTTAACCGCTCGATCAGCTCTCATGAATCCTTCCAATAAAATGACCCCGGTCGATAGAAAGCGGTGGGAGCTCTGGGGCATCTCCTTTTTCCTGTTGCTCTCTTCGGCCGCAACGGTCATCGCCTTCGGCCTGATTTCGGACCAGCCTCCGGTCATCATCGCCTTTCTTGGCGTCTTTTTCCTTCTTTTTTGCGGCTACATCATCGACAATGAATTCAAGCTTCAAAAAATCCAGAAGCAATTGCGCGATGAACAGTTTAAGGTGCTGGAGGAGGAAATCCGGATCGGAACGCTTCAAACACGCCTAAAGGAGTTAACGGCGCTGGAGAGAGCGATGACGGCAATCGGCATGGAAACGCAGCCCGAGAAAGCCCTCGACACGATTCTTCGGGCCGCCATGCAAATCTTTGCGGCCGACCGGGGTTCCATCATGCTCGTAGACGAGGCCTCCCAAACGCTCGTCATCACCGCCAGCATAGGCATCAAACCGGAACATTCGGCCCAAAGCCGACCCAAGATCGGTGACGGGATTGCGGGTCGCGTCGCCCTGACCGGCGAGGCCCTTCTCCTGCCCCCCAAGATCAATACGGATCAGTACAAGAACTTCGAATCCAAAGCGACGGAACTCCGCTCCGGAATCTGCGCCCCGATGAGGAGCCGAAACAAGATTATCGGGGTGATCAGTTATTCCATCGCGGATCCCAAGAAGCGCCTCTTTACCGAATACGATCTAAAACTCCTCATTATCTTTGCTCAATACGCCACGCTGGTCATCGATGCCGCCGGCGCCGCCCGCTTAAAGTAGTCGTGTCCCTCTCGTTTCATTGCACAGCCGCATCGGTCTTGTTATAATGCCGCCATGTCCAACCCAACGCCCGCCATCGTCACCGATCTCCGTCGCTTGCTGGGCAACGCCAAAGTTCTCTCGGATGTTCCCGCCCTCACGGCCTACGCCATCGATGCCGGCATCTACCGGCTTGAGCCGCAAGCCGTCGTCCTGATCGAGAACGAATCCGACCTGGTCCCGGTGATCAAGTATGCCCGGAGAAATCGAATCCCTCTGACCGCAAGGGCCGGCGGGACGAACCTGACCGGCAACGCGATCGGGGAAGGGATCATCCTGGAATTCTCGCGGATGAACCGGATCCTTGAATTGAACCGGGAAGAGAAATGGGTCCGGGTCCAGCCCGGAAAGACCTACAGCGAACTCAATCGCGATCTGGAGCGATACGGCCTTTTCTTTGCGCCCGATCCTTCGAGCGGCGAGGTCTGCAAAATCGGCGGGATGGTTGGAAACAATTCGGCCGGCCCCCACAGCCTCAAGTACGGAGCGGTTAAGAACAACGTCTACGAGATCCGCGCGATCCTGTCCGATGGCCGCGCCCTTTCCGTCCGTCCCTACCCGATGGACCGGCCCGAGTTTGAGCGCCTTCTGGATCAGCACGAACGCCTCCGAGAACTACATACGTTGTTGAAGTTGAACCAGGACCTGATCCAGAGACACCGGATCCGTGTCAGCAAGAACAGCAGCGGTTATAACATCTTCGACATGGCCGATCGTCTGGACCAGGGCCTTTTCGATCTCACAAAGCTGTTTATTGGAAGCGAAGGAACGCTTGGATTCATGACCGAGGCCCGTTTGACATTAATGGACCGGCCGGCCCGGACCGCGACCGCACGGGTCTATTTCAACCGGCTTGACGAGGTCGGCCACGCGGTCAACGCCCTTCTCCCATTCCATCCCAGCGCCATGGAGTTGATGGACGCCAGTTCGCTCAACTTGATTGGACGAGACCGCTTTGACATCCCCGCGGAAGCCGCCGCCATGCTGCTGGTCGAGTTCGACGAAGAACCGATCGAGGACAAGATCGAACGGCTCAAGGAGACGACCCGCGCCTATCGACTTTGCCGGCCGGTTGACCTGGCCCGCAGCGATGAGCCCCGCGGGCTGGAACAGCAGGAGGCGTTCTGGAAAGTTCGCAAGGCAATTTATCCGACACTTTACCGGTATGATGCCAAGAAAAAACCGATCAATTTCGTGGACGACGTTGTGGTTCCGGCCGCGCGGCTCCCGGAACTGATCGCCTATCTGGATGCCTATTTTAAAGAGATGGAGATTCCCGTAGCGGTCTACGGCCATATCGGCGATGGAAACGCCCATATCAATCCGCTGATGGACATGAAGGACCCCGATGACCTCCGACGGATGGCGGTCATCTCAAAAGAAATCCATTCCGTCGTGATCCACCGATTCGGAGGTTCCCTCTGCGGCGAACACGGCGACGGCCGGGTGCGGGGCCAATTTCTGAGGGAACTGTATGGAGAGGAGATCTACACGCTTTTTACAAAGATCAAACACCTCTTCGATCCCGACCAAATTCTCAACCCCGGCGTCAAACTGACCGACATGCCGTTCACGACCCATCTGGACGCCGAGCGGCTGAGCAAGGCCTGCGCCACCTGCGGCAAATGCAACACCGTCTGCCCGGTCTACGACGTTTCTCAGGAGGAATCGAACGGAGCCCGCGGCTGGTTTCATATCCTCACCGCACCGGACTATTCCTATGAAAAGGCCTCTCGCGTCGTCGAGGCCTGCGTCAATTGCAAGTCCTGTTTCGCGGTCTGTCCCGCCGGCATCGATATTTCAAAAAACATTCTGGAAAAACGGGCCGAGCATCCGAATCGCCTGGCCGGTTTCATCTTCGCGTTTCAGGCACGGCCGTGGCTGTTCGAATCGTTTCTGAAACTGGCCGGCCTGCTCCAACCGCTCTGGGATCGTCCTCTCGGACGAACGGCGCTGGAATATCTTACACGGCCGATCCTGGCGTTTATTTCTCCGACCGCACGTTTGTCTCCCGAGATCAACCTGCCCCGACTGGCGACAAAGACGCTACGCCGACGGTTCGCCTCGCTGACGGAAGAAAAGGGCGCCTCCGGGGCGACGGCCTACTTCCACGGCTGCGCCGCGAATTATTTTCAAGACGGCGTGGGGGACGCCGTGATCCGCCTCCTTCAACGGCAGGGAGCCGGCCCCGTGCTTCCAAAGCAGCGCTGCTCCGGAACGCCCATCGAGACGTACGGCCACCGCGACCGGGTCCGGGACGATGCGCGCTTTAATATGGACTCCCTGCTTCGATATGAAACGGTCGTCACCGGATGCGCCTCCTGCACCTTCATGCTGAAGGATTATGCACGGTTTTTTACGGACGAGAAGGAACAGGCCCGTGCGGCCGATCTGGCCAGCCGGGTCAAGCATATCACCGAATTCCTCGTCCAGTTGGGACTTCAATTTCCCGAACCGGACGGCGGCCCGGAACGGACGGTCGCGTATCACTCGTCCTGTCATCTGCGCGCGGCCGGGGTCACGAAGGAGCCGAGGGAGCTGCTTCGCCGGACTCCCGGCGTACGGTTTGTCGAGATGCGGGACGCGGACCGGTGTGCGGGCGGGGCCGGAACCTTCATCGTTAAAAATTACGAGCAGTCCCGGCAGATCTTTGAGCGAAAACGGCGGGGAATCGTCGAATCCGGGGCCGAGGTGGTCGCGACCAGCTGCCCGGCCTGCATGATTCAATTAAAAACAGGAATGCAGAACCGAATTCAGGTAAAACATGTCGCCCAGATTCTGGACGAGGCATTTGAACGCGCAGACGGCCCTGCTAAATCTTAAACTGTTTGACCCAGAAAATTCCCCCGTCAACCGTATAGAGAATCGTCCCGTTGTCGCCGACGGCCCAGCCGGTCTTGTCATTAATAAAATAGACCGCGCGGAGGGTCGCATCCGTCCGGGTCGATCGGGCCAGCCAGAACGTTCCGCCATTGGTGGTCTGGAGAATGATCCCGCCCTCGCCCGATACCCAGCCGAAATTCGCGCCGTAAAACTTGATGGCCGTCAATGCGCCCGTGGCGGTCGTCTGCGATCCTCGGGTCCAGGAAAAACCGTTATTCGTCATTGTGAGAAGGACCCCGCCGTCCCCCACGGCCCAGGCGGCGCCGCCGGTCCAGTAAATGGCATTGAGATTGCGGGTCGTCCCGCTGAGTTGGGCATTCCAGAGCGCTCCGCGGGTTCCGGAATCGGTATAAAGAATGAGTCCGTCGTCGCCGATGATCCAACCGTGATCCTGGTCCCGGAAGAAAACATCGCGGAGAGAACGGTTCCCGGCCCCACTCTGTGCCACCCATGAAAACCCTCCGTTGCTGGTGTGAAGGATCGTTCCGTTGTCTCCCGCCACCCAGCCGACTTTCGTATCGTTCTTCTGGAAGAAAACGCGGTTCAGCCGATTCGAACTGCCGCTGGACTGTCGGATCCAGCCCAGCCCGGAATTGATCGTCTGTAAAATGACCCCGCCGTCGCCCACCACCCAGCCGGTGTTCGCATCCGCAAACCGGATCGATCTCAAATTCTGGGTCGTCCCGCTCGTCTCGGAAAACCAGCTTGCACCGCCGTTTCGCGTATGAAGAAGCGTGCCGTTGTTTCCGACGATCCATCCTTCGCCGGTATTGATGAAGTAGACATCGTTTAACGACTCCGTAAAAGCATTTCCCATCGCGCCTTCCTGAAGGCTCTCCCCCGGACCGGCGCAGGCCGTGATCGTCATTGGAACCGCGATGACCAGAACGGACAGCTTTCCCAATCGAGCCAGCAACCTTCCGGCGATTTTCATGATCCATCTCCCTTTTCTTGGTTTATTTTAAAATCCAACCGACTCCTCCCTATCGAACCGCGGTTTCCAAAAGCGTCACGGAGGCCGCGTTTCCGTCCATCTGAACCGGAATACCGAGCGGAAGCGTGACCTGCTCCCCGCCATGGCCGGCCGGAAATCCGTATAAAACGGGAATCGTCTGATCGGCCAGCACGTCGCAAATTACATCTTCCAAGACGTAGGACGAATGGGACGGGGGCTGACAACCGGGCATCGTCCCGAAGATCACGCCCTTCGCATTCTTAAACTTGGACGCCGCCTTCAGTTGCGTCAGCATCCGGTCGATTCGGTACGGGGCCTCGTCGATATCCTCCAGCAGGAGGATCGCCCCCTCCGTTTGAATTTCATACGGCGTGCCCAGCGTGCTGCAGAGCATGGTCAAGCAGCCGCCGACCAGCGGTCCCTGCGCCTGCCCGCCCCGCAACCCCTTGATGCCGTCCGCCGTCAGAGGACCTTTTCCCCATCCCTCCACCAGGATTTTCCTGAACCAGGTATCCGTCAACGACGAGGGCTGTTTGCCGAAATTCGGCGCCACCATCGGACCGTGGAAAGTCACCAGCCCGAAATGCTGACGGAGATGGTTGAGCAAAAGCGTGACATCGCTGCTTCCAACTACGATCTTCGGATGCTGCTCAATCGCGTCCTCATCCAGAAAGGGAATGATTCTGGACGTTCCGTAACCGCCGCGGGCGCAGACGATCGCCGCGATTTCCGGATTTGAAAACATTTGGTTGAGATCCGCCGCGCGCTCGCGATCGGACCCGGCCAGATACCGCGACCGTTTTTCGACCGACGCCCCAAGGACGACGCGAAAACCCATCCCTTTCAGACGGTCGACGCCTTGTCTCAATTCAGCCGGATCGACCGAACCGGCCGGCGCGATCACGCCGATCGTACCTCCCGGACGAAGCGCTTCAGGCTTGATCATGGATGAGCTCCCGATAGACGAGATTGTGAATCAACGGACGGAACGTCCGGATCTTGATATTCCGGCTGGTGGGATGCACACGGTTGGTCAGCAACACGACGACCATATCCTGTTCCGGATCGATCCAGAGCGACGTGCCGGTATATCCCAGATGGCCGAAGGAACGCGGAGAGAACAAATGTCCGGAGGAGGAGGGATCGGACGGCGTGTCCCAGCCCAAAGCCCAGCTCGATCCGGGAGTCGTCTGGCGCGTTACGAACGCCTCGACGATCTTCGGGGAAATAAGCGTCTCACGCCCACGCAGCGATCCCAACATTATCTGCGCGAACCGGTTCAGATCCATTGCCGTTCCGAACAAGCCGGCATGGCCGGCCACGCCGCCCATCACGTACGCATTGTCGTCATGCACTTGACCCGTCACAATTTTTTTCCGCCAATCGCTTTGTTCGGTGGAAGCGAACCGTCCGCGGCGTTTGAGTCCGGTCCGGATATAAAAGGTCTGTTTCATTTTCAGCGGGCGAAAGATCTCGGTCCGGCAGAAGCGGTCCAACGGAAATCCGACAACGCGCTCAATCAGCTCCCCCAGAAGGATAAACCCCAGATCGCTGTAGATACTCTTGGACCCGGGTGAATAGACCAAGCGGCTGCGGTGAATTCGATCCAGCACAAACTCCTTTGCGGCCGGACTCCCGATAAAACCAGGGCGTCGACGACCCATGGCAGTCACCTTTTTGTAGAGCGGTTCCCAGGCACGCAGACCGGAGGAATGATTCAAGAGATGCCGGATCGTGATACGATCCTTCCCGCCGCCCGAGAATTCCGGGATCCATCGGCTCACCGGATCGTCCAACTTGATCGCCGACCGATCGACCAGAATCATCACGGCCGTGGTAGTGGCGACCGGCTTTGTGAGCGAGGCGAGATCGAAGATCGTGGCACGGGTCATTTTAATCGTCCGGGGTTTAAGAGCCGCAAAACCGGCCGCTTCATGAAAACAAACCTCGCCGCGGCGGGAGACGAGCAGAACCGCACCCGGAAAAACCCCGTCCTTCACGGCTTGATTGAGCGCGTTTAGGATCGCCCGAGAAGCCATGGTCAGCCCGACAAAGCTTTTAAAAGTTTCCCGTGAATACCGTCGAATCCGCCGCTCGACATCACGCAGACCAGGTCGCCCGATTTCAGTTGAGGCGCGATCGTGCGGACGATCTCATCCGCCGTCGGAACGAACACGGCCTCTTTTCCAAGGGACAAAAGATCCTCCACCACCCGTTTGGGATCCAGACGCTGCTCGATCAAGAGTTTCTCCGGCGCAAAAAGATCGGCTATAATAATCCGATCGGCCGAGTCGAAGGCCCGGGAAAATTCCTTCTGAAATATATTCCTCCGGCTGGTCGCCGACCGCGGTTCAAACAGGGCCCAGATTCGACGTTTAGGATATTTCAACCGGAGTCCGGCCAGCGTTTCCCGGATTGCGGTCGGATGATGGGCGAAATCATCCATCACGATAACACCCTTCCTCTCGCCCACAATTTCCTGACGCCGCTTGACGCCTTGAAAGCTCTCGACCCCTTTTTTAATCGCGTCGAGAGACAAACCCAGTGTCGAGGCCAGACCGATCACGCCGAGGGCATTCATCAGATTATGCCGACCGACCATCGGACTTCGGAACGGGCCCAGATCCCGCCGACCGTCTATGACATGAAAGGAGACGCCTTCGGAATCGAAACGCACCTGCTCAGCATGCCATTGGGCAGAGGAATCCAAACCATAGAAGGAAACCGGGCAGGACAGCTCGCGGATCACGTCTCTCACGTGCGGTTCGTCATCGGCCGCAAAAAGAATCCCGTCGGACGGAATCAAACGGACAAATTTTCGAAAGGCCTCCTTGATCTCATCAAGGCTGTTGTAGATATCACCGTGATCGAACTCGATGGAGGTCAGGATCGCAGCGTGTGGACGGTAATGAAGAAATTTGGGGCCCTTGTCGAAGAAGGCCGTGTCGTATTCATCCCCTTCCACGACGAAATAACGGCCCGTCCCGGGGCGGCTGTTCGCATCGAAGTTTTTGACCCATCCGCCGATCAAAAAACCGGGATCAAGGCCAGCGCATTCCAGCACCCATGCCGCGAGCGCCGAGGTGGTCGTCTTTCCATGCGTTCCGGCTACGACGATCGGGACGCGGTCCTTCAAGAAAAATTCGGCGAGGGCTTGTGGAAAGGAACGGTAAGGAATACCGCGCTCCAGAACGGCAAGAACTTCGGGATTGGTTTTTGAAACGGCATTGCCGATCACGACCAGGTCGGTATCGGGCTCGATATTCTCGGGACGAAATCCGACTCGATACGAAATTCCCTGCCGCTCCAGAATCGTGCTCATCGGGGGATAGACATTGGCATCCGAACCGGTTACGCGATAGCCGGCCGTCTTGAGCATCCCGGCCAGCGCGGCCATCCCGGTCCCGCAGATCGCGATGAGATGGATATGACGGACATTGGAAGCCATATCGGTTTCGAGTCTAACATACCGCCACAAAGGGTGCAACCGGCGTTTCTTCTGTCGCGCTTGCTATCCATTCATTGATTAAAATCCCTGGCATTGCTATCATACAGCCGCTTGTTGATTAATAATTTCCGCGATCATACAAGACAGGATGCTATGAACGACGGCAAGTACGAAAACGAGGATGAAGAAGACGATGACGAAGATGAAAAGTTGGATGAGGAGAACGAAAAGGATGAAGACAACGAGGATGATGAAGAGGAAGACGACCTCATTCAGAGTCTAAGAGCGAACTGTTCATGAGGGGTTGATCCGCGGGAATCCACTTGACAAGCGGAATCGTTATATTGTACGATGCCTTTCTTTTTGAGGAAGGACTTTACGTCATGAGAACGATTTCGTCCAAAAAGAACGATTCGATCCGATCCTGGCACCTGGTGGATGCTCAAGGCAAGATACTGGGACGCCTTGCGTCCGCGGTGGCCACGATCCTTCGCGGAAAACACAAACCGACCTTCACGCCCCACGTGGACGGCGGCGATCACGTCGTGATCGTCAATGCCGCCGGGATCCAGCTCACGGGTGACAAATTGGTCCAGAAGTTCTACGCCAGCCATTCGGATTATCCCGGCGGTTTCAAATCGACCACGGCCGGGAAAATGTTGAGCGAAAAGCCGGAGCGGATGGTCCGTTATGCAATTCAAGGGATGCTGCCCAAAACCAAACTGGGCCGCGCCATGATCAAGAAACTGAGAGTGTACGCCGGCCCCGAACATCCGCACGAGGCACAGCAGCTTCAACCTCTGGAGCTGCCCGGAACCGCAAGGAGAACCGAATGAGCACGGCGACCGTCATAGCAGCAACCGGAAAACGAAAAAACGCCGTGGCCCGCATTCGATTAATACCGGGCTCGGGTCAGATCACGATCAACGAGCGGCCGTTTGAGACCTACTTCCCGCGGGAGATTCACCGGACACAGATCCTGCAGCCTTTCATGGCCACCGGCACGACGGGCAAGTTCAATATCTCGGTCAACGTGCATGGCGGCGGCGAAATGGGCCAGGCCGGCGCGGTTCGACACGGGATCGCAAAGGCGCTCTTGATTTCGGACACGGCCTTCCGCGAGAACTTGAGGAAGGAATCCCTTCTGACCCGCGACTCGCGTGTGAAGGAACGGAAAAAGTACGGACAGAAAGGCGCACGACGGCGGTTCCAGTTCTCAAAGCGGTAAGGTTTACGACGCTGAACTTCAAAGGGGCCGCAAGGCCCCTTTTTTTATTTCGGAGGAGGATCAAAATGCTCAAGGTTGCCGTACTCGGAGCGAGCGGCTACACCGGCGGGGAATTGCTCCGGCTGCTCGGCCTTCATCCCAAAGTCAAACTGGTCGCGGCCACGTCGGAACAATCGGCAGGGGAATCGGTCGACACGGCCTTCCCCAATCTTACAGGGCGGCTGTCGCTGACGCTTGAGCCGTTGAACCTGGATCGCTTGATCGACCGGGCCGATCTATTTTTTCTCGCGCTGCCGCACACGACCGCGATGCCGGTCGCGTCCCGGCTGATCGCAAAGAAAAAAAGGGTGATCGATCTCAGCGCCGATTTCCGGCTGAAAGATCCGAAAACCTACAAGACATGGTACAAGACCCCTCACCTCGATACGGCTTTGTTGTCCCGGGCCTGTTACGGCCTGCCGGAACTTCATCGGAGAGAGATCCAATCGGCCCGACTGGTCGCCAATCCGGGCTGCTATCCGACCGGCGCGCTTCTCGGGCTTCTTCCGCTCTTCGCAAAATCGCGGGTTGACCACGACTCAATTATCATCGATGCCAAATCGGGCGTTTCCGGCGCCGGACGGAGTCCGGCTCAGGCCACCCATTTTCCAGAGGCGAACGAAGCCGTCTCGGCCTACAACATCGGCCGTCACCGGCATCTCCCGGAGATCGAACAGGAGCTGTCCGGGCTTGCCGGGAAAAAAATCTCGGTCACCTTCTCCCCGCATCTCGTTCCGGTCAACCGCGGCATCCTGTCCACGGTCTACGTCCGGCCGAAAAAACCGATCGAGACGGCCGAGGCTGTGGAGCTCTTTCAGGACTATTATAAGGAAGAACCGTTTGTTCATGTCCTGCCGCCGGGTGAGTTTCCCAACACGCGGAACGTGCAGGGTTCGAACGACTGCCATATCGGTCTGGTCGCGGATCGGCATGGCGACCGCAAGGCCGCGACTCTGGTGATCGTCACGGCGATCGACAACCTGGTCAAGGGAGCGGCCGGACAGGCGATACAGAATATGAATCTGATGATGGGTTATGATGAATCCTTGGGGCTGACGGCCCCGGGATTGTTTCCATAAGCGGGATTACACGATGAAGACGATCAAAGGCGGAATCACGGCCGTGCCGGGATTTCTCGCGTCCGGAATTTATTGCGGAATAAAAAAAATCAAGGGGCCCGATCTGGCTCTGATCGTCTCAAGTGACCCGTGCACAGCCGCCGGACTTTTCACGACGAACCGGGTCACGGCGGCGCCGGTCCGTCTGACTCAAAACCACATCAAGTCCGGCCGGATGCAGGCCATCATCGCCAATTCCGGAAACGCGAATGCCTGCACCGGACCGCGCGGTGAGAGGGCCGCGCGGGAGATGGCCGAGCTGACGGCCCGACAGCTCGGCATCGCGACCGAGATGGTTGCGGTTGCCTCCACCGGTGTGATCGGAAAACCGCTCTCCTTGAGGGCCATCCGAAACGGTATCCCGTCTTCGGTCAAAATTCTCCGTCGCGACGGGGGTCGAAACGCCGCACGGGCCATCATGACAACCGATAAATTCATAAAAGAAGCGGCGGTGCGTCTGAAAATCGGGGGAAGGACGGTCACCGTGGGCGGAATCGCAAAAGGCTCCGGAATGATTCATCCGAATATGGCCACGATGCTGGCCTTCCTTGCAACAGATGTCAGGGTCAAACCCGCCCTCCTCCGGGCTATGTTGACGTCAGCCGTGAATCGATCCTTCAATATGATCACGGTGGACGGCGAGACCAGCACCAATGACATGGTTCTCTGTCTGGCCAACGGACGGGCCGGCAACCCGGGGTTTAGGGAGTCTAAAATCAACCGGGCAAAATTTCAGGCCGCGATGGACGCGGTTTGTCTCAAACTCGCCCGGATGGTCGTCGAGGATGGCGAAGGCGCGACCAAACAGACCGAGATCCGGGTCCG
Organism: Nitrospirota bacterium; assembly: GCA_016200255.1. Taxonomy (GTDB): domain Bacteria; phylum Nitrospirota; class Nitrospiria; order JACQBZ01; family JACQBZ01; genus JACQFA01. The sequence continues at coordinate 38,559 of JACQFA010000022.1, forward strand.
GGGTGCGGCCAACTTTCGGCAGGCCAAGACGATTGCCCTCCGGGTGGCGAATTCCAATCTGGTCAAAACGTCCTTCTTCGGTGCGGATGCCAACTGGGGACGAATCATGGCCGCGATCGGGGCCGCGGGGGTGAAACTGAATCCGTACAGAATTGATCTGTCCTTCGATCATGTCCCCCTGGTAAAGAACGGCGTCGGTCTTGGAAAGGCTGCCGACCGGAGGGCCACCCGCGTTCTCAAACAACAATCCTTCAGCCTGACGATCGATCTCCATGGCGGAACCGCTTCGGCGACAGCCTGGACCTGCGACCTGACATACGACTATATCCGGATCAACGCGGCCTATCGATCGTAATCGCAATCTTTTCGCTTGCAAAAACAGTCCCCAATATGTTACTTTCCAAAGGCTTTGATGTAATTATCTCACACGCCTGACCGTTCCTCATAATGACATGAGGAATCGGCGTTCGAAGTGGTGTTTGCCCATTGCGGGTGGACGGTTCGAATGGACAAACAGGCGGAGGAAAAACCACACAGGAGGTTGTAATGGCGGCGATCATGTTGAAAGAGCTTTTAGAGGCCGGAGTTCATTTCGGCCACCAAACAAAACGTTGGAACCCGAAGATGAAGAAATTCATCTTTGGGGAGCGCAATGGCATCTATATCATCGACCTTCAAAAAACGGCGAAACGATTTCAGATCGCGTACGACTTCGTCAAACAGACCGTCGCGGACGGACGGTCCATCCTTTTCGTCGGCACGAAACGGCAGGCCCAGGACGTGGTTGAGGCCGAGGCCAAACGCTGTCAGATGTTTTACGTCCACCAGCGATGGCTGGGAGGCATGTTGACCAATTTTCAGACCATCCGGAAAAACATCGACCGGATGAAGAAACTCGAGACCGCTCGGACCGACGGCACCCACGACCGTCTTACTAAAAAAGAGGTCGCACAACTGGAAAAAGACCGATTGAAACTGGAAAAAAACCTGAGCGGGATCCGGGATATGACGAGCCTCCCGGCCGCACTCTACATCGTGGACACCAAAAAGGAGCATATCGCGGTCCAGGAGGCAAGACGCCTTGAGATTCCTATCATCGCGATTCTGGACACTAACTGCCATCCGGCGGACGCCAACTTTATCATCCCGGGAAACGATGACGCTCTCCGTTCGATCAAACTCATCACGTCGCGGATCGCGGACGCCGCGATCGAAGGGCTTCAGCTCCGGACCCGGAAACAGCCGCATGCCGAAACACCGGCCTTCGCGACGGCCGCCGATGTCCAAACGACAGGGGCGGGCCTATCGGAAGCGCCGATCGCAACCGCCGCGGGCGAGTCACCGCTGGAAGTCGCGGAGGGCGGATAATGGCCGTTGATGCGACATTGGTCAGGGATCTTCGAGAGAAAACCGGCGCCGGCATTCTGGACTGCCAAAAAGCGCTGACCCAGACGGGCGGTGATGTTACCAAGGCGATCGACTTTTTAAGACAAAAGGGCCTCGCGACGGCGGAGAAAAAAGCCGGCCGGACCACCAACGACGGCCTGGTCGTTTCCTATATCCATGCCGGAAACAGACTCGGCGTCCTCCTGGAGGTGAACTGCGAAACCGATTTCGTGGCCAAGACGGACGACTTCCAGGAACTGGCGAGAGATCTGGCCATGCATGTCGCGGCGGCCAACCCGCGGCACATCAAGCGGGAGGACGTCCCGGCCGACATTTTGGACAAGGAAAAAGAGATTTTTCTCGCACAGGCCAAGGAGAGCGGAAAGCCGGCGGCCGTTCTTGACAAGATCGTTGCGGGGCGCCTGGAAAAATTTTATGCCGAGACCTGCCTGCTGGAACAGCCCTTCGTCAAGGATCCCGGCGTCACGATCAAAGACCTGCTCGGCCAGAAGATCGCCAAACTGGGCGAAAACATCTCCATCCGCCGATTTACAAGGTTTCGACTGGGTGAGGAATGACCGAACCGAAATACCAACGGGTCCTGCTTAAGATCAGCGGCGAGGTCCTAGCCGGGGATCAGGGTTACGGCATAGATCCGAAGGTGATCGATGCCGTCGCGATCGAGATCAAGGATATCCATGATCTCGGCGTGGAGGTGGCGATCGTCATCGGCGGCGGCAATATCTTCAGGGGACTGGCCGCCAGCGCGAACGGCATGGAACGATCCTCGGCCGACTACATGGGAATGCTGGCGACCGTGCTGAACGCCCTCGCGCTGCAGAATACGCTGGAACGCAAGGGGGTCTTCACCCGGGTCCAGTCGGCGATCGAGATGCGTCAGCTCGCCGAAAGCTACATCCGACGGCGGGCGATCCGACATCTTGAAAAAAAGCGGGTGATCATCTTCGCCGGCGGAACCGGCAACCCCTATTTCTCGACCGATACGGCTGCGGCCCTCCGGGCCATGGAGATCGGCGCGCAGGTCATCCTGAAAGGCACCAAAGTGGACGGCATCTATGACGCCGATCAGATGAAGCATCCCAAGGCGAAACGGTACGACGAACTGACCTTTTTTCAGGTGATCGAAAAAGATCTCCGCGTCATGGATTCGACGGCCGTTTCGCTCTGCATGGACCATAACCTCCCGCTCATCGTCTTCAATCTGAAGCAAACCGGAAATATCAAGCGGATCATTCTGGGGCAGAAAGTCGGTACGATTGTCCGGAAGGTCTCTTAACAGGAGCGCCCGATTTTCAGATGACGACCGGGATCAAGAAGACCGTAAAGGAAAAAATGGAGGGCGCCGTCGAATTTTTGCGCAAGGAACTGGGCGGCGTTCGGACCGGAAGGGCCTCGCTGGCGCTTCTCGACAATGTCAAAGTGGATTATTACGGCACCCCGACGCCGTTAAAACAGGTGGCCGCCCTCTCCGTCCCCGAGAACCGTCAGATTGCCGTTCAGCCGTGGGAACCGAACCTCGTCGCCGAAATCGAAAAAGCCATTCTCGCATCCGATCTGGGCCTCACCCCAAACAATGACGGCAAGGTGATCCGGATCAACATCCCCCCCCTGACCGAGGAGCGACGGAAGGATCTGGTCAAGCATTGCAAGAAACTGGGGGAGGACACCAAGGTCGTCATCCGGAATATCCGCCGGGACGGGAATGAAGAACTCAAAACCCGTCAGAAATCCGGCGCGCTCAACGAGGATGCCCTTCGAAAATCCCAGGACGAGATCCAGAAACTGACCGATGAATTCATCAAAAAGACCGACGATGTCATCAAGCACAAGGAAAATGAGATCTTAGAAAAAACATAAATTACAGGAGTATCTTCCTGGAACAACACACCCTCACAGCGACCATGACCCCACGGCATCCCACCATCGCCGAAATCGATCTCACCGCCTTCCGACACAATCTCCGTCTTGTCCGCCAACGCATCGGTCCCCGATGCGCCCTTTTGGCCGTCGTGAAGGCCAACGCCTACGGACACGGGATGATCCCGATCTCGAAGGCCGCCCTGTCCGAGACGGTTCAGGGACTGGGCGTCGCGTTTGTCGAGGAGGGACTTCAACTCCGACGCGCCGGGGTCACCCAACCGATCCTGGTCATGGCCGGTTTTCTCCCGGAGGAGACCGAAGCGCTACTGGAATACGGACTCACGCCGGTGATTTCTCATCCGGATCAACTGGACTGGTTGAGACAAAAAACCGAAATAACCACCCGTCCGGTTGGAATTCACGTTAAAATCGATACCGGGATGGGCCGATTGGGGCTTTTGGAGAAAGAGATCGCCCCGTTTATTGAAAGGGCGCGCGCATCCAAAAGAATCGAGATCCTCGGGTTGATGTCCCATTTCGCCGATGATGATCTGACCGATCGTCCATCCGTCGAGGATCAGCTCGCCCGTTTCGAGAACGCACGGAAAGTGATCGAAGCGATGGAGATCAAGATCCCATTGCTTCACATGGCCAACAGCGCCGCGATCCTGGGTCTAGAGCGCGCCTGGTTCGACATGGTGCGGCCCGGCATCATGCTGTACGGTTATCCCCCCTCGTCTCAAAGCTCCGCCGCGATCTCGCTCAGGCCGGTCATGACACTCAAAACACGAATCATTCATCTGAAACGGGTCCCGGCCGGAACCTCGATCAGTTACGGGCGGACCTTTACCACGCGGCGGGAGAGCCTGATCGCCGTCCTGCCGATCGGGTATGCCGACGGCTACAGCCGCGCCTGGTCGAATCGCGGACAGGTCTTGATCGGCGGACGCCGCGCGCCGGTGGTCGGCCGGGTCTGCATGGACATGACCATGGTGGATGTAACGGACATCCCGACCGTCCGACTCAACGATGAAGCCGTCCTGATCGGATCACAGGGTCCGGAAACCCTGTCGGCCGATGAACTGGCCCGGCAGTTGGGCACGATTCCCTACGAGATTCTCTGCGCCGTCAGCCATCGTGTGCCCCGGCTGTATCGCGAAGGAGCCGTTCCATCATGAAATGGCTTGAGCTGCTCGGAGTCAGGACGACGAAATTTATCGAGGAGGTCGGACAGGTCTTCCTTCTCTTTCTCCAGACGATCAAATGGTCGCTCCGTCCCCCGCTCGGATTTCGGAATATCTTAAAACAAATGGAAGAGGTCGGCGTCCGTTCCATTCCGGTCGTCCTGATCACGGCCGTCTCAACCGGCATGGTTCTGGCCCTTCAGAGCCATACCGGCTTCAAGCGATTCAATGCCGAGAGCCTGGTCGGAACCGTCGTGGCGCTGTCCATGACCCGCGAGCTCGGTCCGGTCCTCACGGCCTTGATCGTCGCCGGCCGCGCCGGCGCGGCCATGGCGGCCGAGCTGGGCACCATGCGCGTCACCGAGCAGATTGATGCCTTGAGCACGATGGCCGCGAACCCGATCAAATACCTGATCGTCCCGAGGCTCCTGGCCGGAATGCTGATGCTCCCGATCCTGACGATCTTCTCGGACGCCATTGGCATCGCGGGCGGTTATTTTGTGGCGGTGCAGGTGCTGAATGTCAACCCGGTCGTGTATTTGCGGCGCACGACGGATTTTCTGGAGTATGACGACATCTATGGGGGGCTGCTCAAGGCCTTTGTGTTCGGAATCATCATCGCCACGGTCAGCTGTTACAAGGGATTCAACACCGAGGGCGGCGCGGAAGGCGTGGGAAAGGCCACAACCGGCGCGGTCGTTCTTTCCTCCATGCTGATCCTGATTTCGGACTATTTTCTCACGGCGATACTGTTCTAAGAGAAAGCGTCATGGGCGAACCGATGATCCAGCTGATTGATCTCTACAAATCCTTCGGGGACAACCGCGTCCTCCAGGGTGTGAACCTGACGATCGAGCGCGGCGAGACGATGGTGATCATCGGCGGCAGCGGTTCCGGAAAGAGCGTGATCTTAAAACATATCATCGGGCTGATGAAGCCGGATCGAGGAAAGGTGATCGTCGTCGGTCAGGACCTGTCCACCTTGAGGGAGCGCGCCTTGGACGAGTTGCGGAAGAAGTTCGGAATGCTTTTTCAGTACGCCGCGCTGTTTGACTCCCTCATGGTCTGGGAGAATGTGGGCTTTTCGCTCCGCCAGCAGACGCATTTAAACGATCGCGAGATCAAGCAGGCGGCCATTGAAAAACTGTCCATGGTCGGTCTCCGAGGCGTGGAGGATCGCATGCCGGCCGATCTCTCGGGAGGAATGAAAAAACGGGTCGGCCTGGCCCGCGCGATCGCGATGGAGCCGGAAATTTTACTGTATGATGAACCGACAACCGGTCTGGATCCGATCATGGCCGACGCGATCAACGAATTGATCCTCGAGATGAAACGACGTCTTCAGGTCACGGGCGCGGCGATCACCCATGACATGACCAGCGCATACAAAATTGCGGACCGGATCGCGATGCTGTATCAGGGAAAAATCCAGGCGGTAGGAACACCGGACGAGATCAAGAACAGCAGCAATCCGATCGTCCATCAGTTCGTGACCGGCAGTTCCATCGGGCCGATCAAGACGGTGTAAATGTCATGAATGGTTTAACAGAAAGGATGCCGTCCATCTTATGCGATTAAGCGCTGAGGCCAGAGTCGGATTGGTCGTTCTGCTCGGGGTGATCGTCCTGACCTACATGACATTTACCGTGGGCGGATATCATTTCGGCCGTGAAACCGGCTATCGCCTCTTTGCACTCTTCGACACCGTCGCCGGCCTGGACGCCAAATCGGGCATCAAAGTCGCCGGTGTCGAGGTCGGGAAGGTCGAGGTCATCGCGCTGCAGGATGGACAAGCCAAGGTCACGCTGCGGATCAAGCCGGAGGTCAAACTCCGCAAAGGGACCGAAGCCGCCGTTCGGGCCACCGGACTTTTAGGCGAAAAGTATATCGAGCTCATCCCGGGGAAGAAAGAGGCTTATCTCAAAGACGGAGATTCCCTGACCGTCAGCGAGAAGGTGGCCGATCTGGACCGGCTGATCAACCAGTTCAGCGGAATCGCGGCCGACATCAAAATGGTCAGCGCCTCTCTGCGTGAAGCGCTCGGAACCGACGAGGGCAAACAGTCGCTCAAGGATATCGTGGCCAATATCCGCGAGCTCAGCCGGAATCTCAGCGTCACGGTCAAAGACAACCGCGAGAATTTCACGAAGGCCGTCGCCAATATCCAGGAGGCCAGCTCGTCTCTGAAAACGGACCTGCCGAAACTGATGGAAAGCCTCAACCGGACGTCCGAGAAGTTGGAGGCGATCGCGACCAAGGTTGAGCGAGGCGAAGGGACGCTGGGCAAGCTTATTCAGGACGAGGGCATCTACAAGAAGCTCGATTCGACTCTGGAAGGCCTGAGCAACATCACGAAGAAAGTTGAAAAGGGCGAAGGCACGATCGGAAAACTCTTTTCGGATGAAAAGGCCTACGATCAGATCACGACGGCGCTGGAAGGCCTGAGTAATGCCGTGACCCGCATCGAACGGTTCAAGACCGTCGTTGGATTCCGAAATGAATACCAGTTTGATTCTCACGAAAACAAAGGCTACTTTTCAGTCCAGCTCCAGCCCCGGGAAGACAAATATTACCTGCTGGAGCTGGTGGATGACCCTCGCGGACGGGTCACCCAGACCACCACGCAGATCGACAATAACCCGCCGGTCGTGGAGTACAACACGGAACACAGGCTAAAATTGAACGCCGAGTTTGGACGGCGATTCTCGGATCTGGGCCTTCGGCTGGGACTGATGGAAAACAGCTTCGGTGCGGGCGCCGATCTTTATCTCTTCAATGATGCCCTGAAGTTCAGCGCGGACGCCTGGGATTTTAACAGCGACGACCCGCTGAACAATCACCCCCATCTCAAGGCCACCGCCAGTTATTCCTTCTTTAAGTACCTCTTCGTGCAAGGGGGCTACGACAACTTTCTCAACCGGAAGATCGACACCGGTTTTGCCGGCGCTGGTCTCCGCTTCGAGGACGACGATCTCAAATACCTCCTCGGCAGCGGCATGCTGAAAGCGAAATAGTCCAATGCAGTCAGATGTGAAACGGCAGCCGTCTGGGATAGGGATGCCACCGGAATGAACCGGACGGATCCACATAAAAAAGGCGTGATCCTCGTGGGACACGGAGCGGCGGCGAAGGACTGTCCGCGGGATCTGGTGATGAAGCTGAAAGCACTGGAAGCCCAGCGACAGCGCGCGGGCGGAGAACCATCGATGGAGGAGAAGGAATTGGACGCGCGCATCCGGAACTGGCCGAGGACAGCCCGGAATGATCCGTACAAGACCGGTCTGGAATCGCTCGCGGATCATTTGCGAGCGGAGCTGAACAGCACGGCGCTGGCCGTCGCCTACAACGAGTTCTGCTCCCCGTCTCTGGAGGAAGCGGTCGAAGGAATGCTTTCGAATGGGATCCAAGAGATCTCGGTCATCCCTTCGATGATGACGCCGGGCGGCGTCCATTCCGAGATCGAAATTCCGGATATCCTGGAGAAACTGAGGAAACATCATCCCGCCGCTAAAATTCATTATGCATGGCCGTTTGATCTGAGCCGTGTCGCCCAATTACTCACCGAGCATCTCGACCATCGTCATTGACAAACCCGCCGTGAGTACAGTAACCTTGCTTGCTTTATTCTAACCCGTGAGACGAGTCAGGCCATGTACGGAATCCGAGGGATACAGCTCAGCCAATCCTACCGCCATTATCAGGTATTAAAAGAAGTCTCGTTTGAGGCGGCCCCGGGAGAATGCTATGCGTTGTTCGGTCCCAACGGCGCCGGAAAGACGACCCTCCTCAAGATTCTGGCGACGCTTCAGAAACCCTCATCGGGGCGGTTCGAGATGATGGGCCATGACGGAATCCGGGACCGGAATCGGGTCCGCGAAATTCTGTTGATGATCGCCCACGGGTCGTATCTCTACAACGAACTGGACGCCGTCGAAAACCTCCGGTTCGCTCTCGGTCTTCGTGGGTTGTCCCCTGCGACCCGCGAAATCAAGCTTGCGCTGGACCGGGTCGGGATCGGTGCGTTTGCGGATTTCAAGATCCGTTCCTTCTCGGAAGGAATGAAAAAACGGCTCTCGATCGCCAGGGCGATGCTGGTCCGGCCCAAAGTGCTTCTGATGGACGAACCCTACTCGTCTCTGGATGAACGGGGCATGAAGATCATGAACGACTTCATTCGGGAGTCCGCCGGGCAGGGGGCCGCCGTACTGATGACCTCCCACAACCGTGTCCAGTCGGCCGAGGTGGCCGGTAAAGCCGGGGTCCTGCTTCAGGGAGTGCTGCGTGAAATCGCCGTGAAGGATCTGGTCGCCGCCCATGAACTTTTTTAATGTGATCCGATGGCTCGCCTGGAAGGACCTCCTCAGCGAGTTGCGGAGCCGTGAGAACATCTCCTCGATGTTCTTTTTCGCGCTGATCGTCATTCTGATTTTCAGCTTCAGTTTTTCGATGGATCAGCAGACGGCGAAGGAACTGATGCCGGGCATCATGTGGGTGGCTTTCGTTTTCACGGGGATCATCGGCCTGGGCAAATCCTTCACGGCCGAGCTGCAGAACGACTGCCTTGAAAATCTCCAGATGAATCCGATCCCGCGCGGCGCGATCTATCTCGGCAAATTGGCCAGCAACCTTCTTTTTATGCTGATCGTCGAGGTGATTTTATTCCCGTTGTTCGTGATCTTCTTCAATCTGGACGTTTTTGAAAAGCTTCCGCTATTTGTGTTAATATTAACCACGGGCACCCTGGGAGTTTCGGCCGTCGGCACGCTTTTTTCGGCCATGACGGTCCAGATCCGGGCCCGCGAGGTGATGCTCCCGATCCTGTTGCTGCCGCTGATCGTGCCGGTCATGATCGGCGCGGTGGAAGCCACGGGAGGCGTGCTGAGAAGCGAGCCGATCTCGCTTTACCGTCAATGGATCGAACTGCTGATCATTTTTGATGTCATCTTCACGATCGTCTCGTTCTGGTTGTTTGAATTTATTCTGGATCATTAAAAGAAAAAGGGAGGGACGACGCAAGCCCCTGTAGAAATGATTCGCAAAATTCGAAAATATGAAGGCTGGTTTGGAGCAACCGGAGCGGTTTGCATCGCGGTCGGCCTTTATTTCGGTCTGGCGGCCTCGCCTCCCGATTCGTATCAGGGCGAGGTGGTCCGGATCATGTACGTCCATGTCCCTTTTGCCAGCACCTCGATGACAGCCTACGGCGTTCTGACGGTGGCCAGCCTGTGGTATCTCTGGAAGCGGGACCCGTTGATCGACAATCTGGCGCATGCCAGCGCGGGAATCGGCGTCTTTTTTACCTCCGGGGCGCTCTACACCGGCTCGATCTGGGGCAAGCCGACCTGGAACACCTGGTGGACTTGGGACGCGCGTTTGGTTTCATTCACCATTCTATTGTTGATCCTGATCGGTTATCTCATGCTTCGAACCTTCATCGAGGATAAGGAACGGGAGTCGCGTTACGCCGCCATCCTGGCGATCGTCGGCGCGGTGGATCTCCCCATTGTTCATTTTTCGGTCGAGTGGTGGCGCACGCTCCATCAGCCGCTTTCAATCTCCCAGCGCGGGGTCGCGATCGCCGGCGTCATGCTCTATCCGCTCATCCTCATGTCGGTGGGCTTCTACCTGCTCTTTACTTATATGGTGGGAGTCCGCACCCAGATGCTCTATCTTAAGCAGCTGCTGGAGGCCAAAAAGGGCCGGCTGCTGGGCGAGGTTCATCTGTGAGCCTATTCCAATGAAGGGATTTTATCTCCGATGGACGGGATTGTTGCTGGTCGGCATCTGGATCGTTGCGGTCGGCGCACAGTACTATTACCGCGAGGTGCGGCCTCTCACTCCGGAACAAGTCGCAAGAGAACATCCCGCCGGATCCGTCCGCATGATCGGGATGGTCGAGGCCGGTAGTATGGTCAAGGAGGCCGCTTCCACCCAAATCCAGCTTTCTCTCATCGGAAACGGACAGCGGATCCCGGTCGTCTATGAAGGAAACGATCAGGACAGCCTCCGGGACATTAAGACCCTGGTGGTGGTTGGACGGTGGGATAATACGAGACAACGATTTATGGCCCAAAAAATCAATCTGATCCCGAATTACGGATTTATCACGGCGGCCTATCTGGTGATGATCCCCATGGCCCTTTTCCTTTTTGTGATGGAACGACGGGTCCGGTTGCTGTATAATGAAATCAAGTTGTCGAAGATTTACGAACCGGAGGTCGGCGGACTTTGAGCAAGGGCAAAAAAATAGGCCTGGTTTTCAGTATTCTCGTGATCGCGGGAGGGTTGTTTTACCTCGGTCTGGGCCAGTTCGGGAAAAACCTGGTTTATTTCTTCACGCCTTCCGAAGTGATCGGGTTTAATCAGGATTACTACGGTAAAAAAATCCGGGTCGGCGGAATGGTCGTCCAGGGAAGCATGCAGGTCGTTCCCAATACGCTTAAGATCAGCTTCCGATTAACGGACGGCGCCGCCACGATCCCGGTCGATTTCGAAGGAATTCCGCCCGACCTTTTCAAAGAGGGGAAGGGCGCCGTCGTCGAAGGGTTTTGGGATACACAAAAACGGTTCCATTCCAACCTGATCATGGCCAAGCATTCCGAGGACTACATGCCCATCGAAATGAAGCAGGCCGGGATCCAGTTTCCCAAGAAGGACCTTCTGAAAACCTTGCAGCAGTAGATATCCAGCGAGCGAGAGGTTGCATGTTTATTGAGATCGGTCATTTTGCCGTCATTCTGGCATTGGTTCTCTCCGTGGTCGGCATCGTCAGTCCCGTTCTGGGGCTGAAAACCAACCGGCCCGATTGGGTCCGGATCGGCCGACAGGCCGTCACGCTGAATTTCTTCCTCGTCTCGATCGGAATGGCCGCGATGATCTATTCCTTCCTCACCAACGATTATTCCGTCAGGTACGTCGCAGCCACCTCCAACAGCAAGCTCCCGATCTTCTACAAGGTGGCCGGCTTGTGGGGAGGACATGAAGGCTCGCTGCTGCTCTGGGTCTGGATCCTGACGGCCTACAGCACCCTCGTGGTCTGGATGCATTGGAGAACTCAGCCGGTCACGATGCCGTATCTGGTGTCGGTGCAGTCGCTGATCATGTTCGGATTCCTGGCGATGATCGTCTTCCTTTCCAATCCGTTCGAACGCATTTTTCCTGTTCCACTGGATGGGAAGGACCTCAATCCACTGCTTCAGGATCCGGCGATGGTGGTTCATCCCCCGATGCTCTACCTGGGCTATGTCGGTTTTTCGATTCCGTTCGCCTTTGCGATGGCGGCCCTGTTCTCCGGGCGGCTGGGTGAAGAATGGATCAAGGTCACTCAGCGCTGGACGCTTTTCGCCTGGATGGCGCTGACGACGGGCATCCTGATGGGAGGGTACTGGGCCTATTACGAACTGGGATGGGGTGGTTATTGGGGCTGGGACCCGGTCGAAAATGCCTCGTTCATGCCCTGGCTGGTGGGCACCGCGTTCTTGCACTCGGTGATGGTTCAGGAAAAAAGGAAGATGTTCAAAGTCTGGAACCTTTTTCTGATCATCGTCACCTTCTCTCTCTCTCTGATCGGAACCTTTCTCGTTCGGAGCGGCGTCCTGTCTTCGGTCCATAGCTTTGCGACCGACCCTGGACGCGGGTTGTACATCTTGGTCTTTCTATCCGTCATGTTGGCCTTGGGCTTTGGAACCCTCATCGTCCGTTCGGGGAAACTCAAAAGCCAGATCGAGCTGGACTCGATCATCTCCAAGGAGTCCGCTTTTCTCTTTAATAATCTATTTTTTCTGGTCGCGGCGGCGACCGTCTTTTTGGTAACCCTCTACCCGCTTCTGATCGAGACGCTCAAGACGGCCAAGGTCAGCGTCGGTCCCCCGTATTATAACGCGGTCTTCATGCCGGTGGCGCTCGGTCTGTTGCTGATGATGGGAATCGGGCCCTCGATCGCCTGGCGCAAGGCCTCCACGGATAACCTGAAGAAGAACTTTCTGCTTCCGACTCTCATCGCCGTCATCGCAACCGTCGCCGCCTGGCTGATCGGGATACGGACGGTTTTCGGTATGGCCGGCGCCCTGACCGTTTCCTTCGTGGCCTCGACGATCTTTATCGATTTCGCAAAAATTTCTGCGCTCTGGGCTCGGCGCCATGAGATCAATTATCTGCTTGCGTTTTATCAAGCCTTCACCAACAACCAGCGACGCTATGCCGGTATCGTGACCCATATCGGCGTACTCGTCATGGTCGTCGGGATCATCGCCTCCACCGTTTACCAAGTTGAAAAAGTGGTTCCCATGCGCATCGGCGATACGATGCAGTTGAAAGAATACACGATCCGCATGGTCGGTCTGCATGAAGTCTCGGGCGCGAACTGGACGGCACAGGAAGGCCTCTTCGAGGTCTATAAAGGAGAGGAACTGCTCACGGTGCTCCGACCCCAGAAGCGGCTCTACCCCGTATCACAAACCCCCACCACGGAGGCGGCCCTCTACACCATCCATCTTGGGCACGTATTTCTGACGATGCCCGAGGTCGGGTCGGACAGCGTCACCGTGCGAGGGCTGATCAATCCGCTTATCCTGCTGGTCTGGATCGGCGGCGGGATCATGGCCTTGGGCGTCATTCTCAATATTTTCAGACCCAGGATGAAGACACCGTGATCAAGACCTGGCATTTTGTTCTCGTGATCATCATTGCGGGAGTTTTGTCCCTATTCTATAAGGGACTTTGGGGCGATCCCCGTGCAATTCCGACCGTCCTCATCGGGACGCAGGCCCCGATCGTCTCCGGACCGGAGGTTCGGACCGGTGAAATGATTTCAACCGGCCGGTTCCAGGGCAAGGTGATCCTGATCAATTTCTGGGCCTCATGGTGCCTAGAATGTCGTACGGAGCATGAAAATCTGTTGGCTCTCAATCGACGATTCGGTTCGAATCCGGATTTTGTGATGCTGGGGATCAATTACCAGGACCGGGAGGAGGATGCCCGGCAATATCTTCAGGTCAACGGCAGCAACTTCGACCATGTCCGGGACCTGAAAGGGATGATCTCAATCGACTACGGCGTCTACGGCGTGCCGGAAACCTTCGTCATTGATCAAAAGGGCGTGATCCGCTATAAATATGTCGGCCCGCTCGTGGGTCAGGCCTACTCCTATTTAACCGAATCGGTTCTTCAGCCGCTGCTGGAGCGACGACCTTTCCCGAGTTCATGAAAAAAAACACGATCATCGCAATTTTCCCGTTGATACTCCTGGCCGCGGTTCCCCTATCCCAATCCATGGCGGCGACGGTGCAGGAGGAACGGATCGACCTGCAGATGCGCGATATCGCGAAGACGCTGCGATGCACGATCTGTCAGAACGAATCGATCTGGGAATCCCAAGCGGAGCTGGCGCATCAAATGCGCGAGATCATCAAGGAACGCCTGATCAAAGGCGAATCACCGGATCAGATACGGGCCTATTTTTTAAACCGTTACGGCGACTACATTTTATTGGCGCCTCAAAAAAGCGGGCTGAACTGGCTCCTGTGGGCCGGGCCGTTTGTCCTGCTCGCCGGAGGCGGGCTGTTCCTCTACCGGACCCTTGCACGCTGGGTCGTCCAGGCCGCCGAAGAAAAACAGGAAGCCCCGCCGCCGATCGATGAGCATCTCCGCAAACGAATCGAAGCGGAACTCCACTCCCGGGAAGACTGATAGAGAATCGGACTCATGATTGCATTTTCAATAATCGCCGGCCTCATCCTCATCCTTGTGATCATCGTGCTGGCCTATCCATTATGGAATCGAACGGCCGCACCCATTCCGATGGGGCTCGAAGCCTCGATGGATCAGGAGCGGATCGACCTTGAGATCGAAAAACAGACTCTCCTGAATTCACTGACCGAACTCGACCTCGACCTGGCTCAAGGACGGCTCACCCCGTCCGATTACCAGCGCCTCAAGGACGTTGACGAGAACCGGCTCGGCCGGATTTTAGCCAGACAGGATTCACTCCCTGCAAAGAGCGCCCCCGCTTCTCCGCCGCCTCGATCCGGCCTTCAATCCCATGCGGTGATGAAGTGGGCCGGCTCGGCTGTGCTCAGCCTCGTAGTGATCGGAACGGCAGCTGGAATTTATGAGTATGTTCATGGAAAAATCGGGCTGGAGGCGCAGAAGCTGATCGCAGAACAGGGAAGCGGGGCCGGATCTCAAGGAATGCCGAACCCGGCCGAAATGGTGGCGCGACTGGAAAAACGTTTGAAAGAAAACCCGAATGACCTTCAGGGTCAGATCATGGCCGGACGGTCCTATATGTCGCTTCAACGGGTTGAAGATGCGCGAAAGGCCTGGAGCAAGGTGGTCGAACTGGACTACGGCAATTACGAAGGCCATTTTTTTCTGGGACTCATCCAGCTTCAGACCGCCCCTCCGGATGATCAAAAAAATTCGCAGGAAGCCCTCAGCCATTTCGAAACGGCCCTGGTCAAGGTGCCGAGGGATCCCGCCATACTTTGGTATAAAGGCGTCGCCCTTCTGCGTCTTAAAGAGTACCCATTGACGGATAAGAGCTGGACCGAGGCGTTTCAGAATCTTCAACCCGGCACGGAAGACGCCGAGTTTGTAAAAAAGGCCCTTCAGAGTCTTCGATCGGGCAGCCCTCCGGTTCTTTGAGGCGTCGGCTTGGCTTGTCCTTCACTCATATCTCATGTATAATCAAAATGTCTATGAATATGATGAATAAAACCATCTGCTCGGTCATCACCTCAAGCGCCCTTTCACTGTTCCTCCTCGGCTGTGAGCAGGCAGCCGATCCTCATGCCGGCGCCACCCCCATCTCAAAGGAAGAGGCCCCAAAAATCGGGTACATGGCCCCGAATTTCCGACTGACCAACTTGCACGGGGATGAAATCAGCGTGGCCGGACTGGCGGGAAAAGTGCTCTTCATCAATTTCTGGGCCACATGGTGCGGTCCCTGCAAGGCCGAAATGCCCTCGATGGATAAACTGTATCATGATTTCAAAAACAAAGGTCTTGAAATTCTGGCCGTCTCCAGCGACATGGAAGGGGCGCCGATCGTCCAACCGTTTGTTGAGAAACTGGGGCTGTCCTATTCGATACTCCTGGACCCGGACTTTCGCGTGGATGACAAGTACCTGATTCAGTCCGTCCCGACAACCGTCTTGGTGGACAAAAACGGGGTCATCACCCACCGAATGGTGGGGGCCCGGGACTGGGACACCCCTGAATCTCGCGACTTGATCGAGAAACTTTTAAGGGTCAAGTAACCATGCTCGAAGCCCCCCAAACCGTTTCATACACGATTGCGTTCACAGCCGGTTTTTTATCCTTTGTTTCCCCGTGCGTCCTGCCGCTGGTCCCGGCGTATATCTCCTACATTACAGGGCTCTCTCTGGAGGAACTGACGAACTCCGCCGATGCCAAACAAGTCCGGTGGGTCGCCTTAAAGAATTCCCTTTTATTCATCATGGGCTTCTCGATCGTCTTCATCGCCTTCGGGGCATCCGCAACCGCCTTCGGCCAGATGTTCCTTCTATACCAAAACCTGATCCGGAAGATCGGCGGATTACTGATCATCTTTTTCGGACTTTATTTAATCGGCGCCGTTAAGATTCCATTCCTCATGTCTTATCGACAGTACCGGTTCCAGAACCGACCGGCCGGCGCGGTCGGATCCGTTCTGATCGGGATCACCTTCGCCGCCGCCTGGACTCCCTGCGTCGGGCCGATTCTGGGATCGGTCTATATGATGGCCAGCACGTCCCAATCCGTCGGAGATGGCGTGCGGCTTCTCGCGGTCTACTCGATCGGGCTGGGACTTCCTCTCCTGGTTGCCGCGATGAGCGTGAACGCCTTTTTATCTTCCTACCGAAAGATGAAAGACTATATGTGGATCGTTTCACTGGTCAGCGGATCTTTCCTGATCCTGGTCGGGATCCTGGTCTTTACCAATTCCTTGCGAATCCTGAACGCGTGGCTGACCCAGTACGGCATCGGATGGTCCGTTGGACAGTAAACCATGAAAACCCAGCCGATTCATCAGGCCTGTATTGTCATGGCGCTTCTGTTTCTCAGCCCGCCGTCCATATCCGCGGATGTGTTAAAACCGCCCGCGGCCGCCAAACCCGGGCCGAAACCTTTTTCATTTGCCGATGTCGTCCGAAAAGAAAAACCGGCCGTGGTGAACATCAGCACGACTCAAAAGGGCGCAAAGGGTGAAGGCGTTTTACCGGAAGACCATCCGCCTCTGGGAGATTTTTTCGGCAACACGCTCCCGAAAGAGTTCAGGGGCCAAAGTCTGGGATCGGGTTTCATCATCAAGAAAGATGGCCTGATCCTCACCAACAACCACGTGATTGAAAAAGCGGATAAGATCATCGTGCGCCTCTCGGATGAACGCGAGTTCGAAGCCAAGGTGGTCGGCCACGATAATAAAACCGACCTCGCCCTGATCAAGATTTCGGATCACCAAGACCTGCCGGTCGTTCAGATGGGAGATTCCGATCAACTGGAGGTGGGAGAATGGGTCATCGCCATCGGCAACCCGTTCGGGTTGGAACAGACCGTCACGGTGGGCATCGTCAGCGCCAAGGGCCGTGCGTTCGGCAACGGACCGTTCGACGATTACATCCAGACCGACGCATCGATCAATCCCGGCAACAGCGGCGGACCGCTGTTCAACATCAACGGCGAGGTCATCGGGATCAACACGGCGATGAATCCCTCCGGACAGGGCATTGGATTTGCGATCCCTATCAATCAGGTCAAAAAAGTCCTGAACCAGCTCGAGACCAACGGAAAAATATCGCGGGGCTGGCTGGGCGTGATGATCCAGGAATTAAACGAGGATCTGGCCCGATCGTTTCATCTGAAGGATAAGAACGGGGCCTTGATCTCGGAGGTATTTGAAAACAGCCCCGCCGCCCGCGCCGGACTCGAACGCGGGGATGTCATCGTCGAATTCGACGGGAAGAAGATCAGCCAGATGCGGATGTTGCCTTTGATCGTCGCCGCGGTGCCGATCGGCAAAGAGGTCAGACTGAAGACGATCCGGAACGGCAAAGAACAGACCCTGACGGTCAAGATCGGACTGATGGAAGAGAAGGACGCAAAATAATAGATGACTATGAACACGCGCGTGACACGATAAATAAATGCATCCCATCCTTCTCCAGATCGGGACCGTGGAGATCCGCTGGTACGGCGTGATGATCGCGCTGGCCTTTCTGGCCGGGATGTTTATCGGCACCCGGGAGGCCCGTCGACGAGGATACGATCCCGAGTTGATTTACGACTTCCTGCTCTATGTCATGATCGCCGGCATCGCCGGGGCGCGACTCTATTATGCCCTGGTCTCCAATCCGGTCTATTTTTTCCGGCACCCGTTGGATATCCCGGCGATCTGGCGGGGAGGCCTGGCCCTTCATGGCGGATTGATCGGGGGACTTCTGGCCGGGATTTGGTTTTGCAGAAAACGGCAGTTGCCCTTCTGGGGATTCGCGGATCTTCTGACGCCTTCCATCATGCTGGGCCAGGCCGTGGGTCGCGGGGCCTGCACCTTGAACGGTTGCAGTTACGGAAAACCGGCCGCACTCCCCTGGGCCATTTCCTTCACCGATCCGGCCGCACAGGCGCCGCACAACATCCCGCTTCACCCCACCCAGATCTATGAGATGGCGGCGGATTTCTTGATCTTCCTTCTCCTGTGGAACCTCCGCAAGAAAATGCGATTCGAAGGCCAGCTCTTTCTGATCTATCTCGTGATCTATGCGGTGGCCCGATTTATTCTGGAATTTTTTCGCGGCGACTCCCTGATGGTCGCCGGCCTCTTTCCGGTCCCCCAGGTCTTCAGCGTTGCGCTTTTCATTACGGCCCTCGCGGCCTACGCCTGGCGACAGTCGGCCTCCCGGATGACAACCTCACACGACGCGGTATCCTTCCGACCGTGAAGCCGATCGCCATTAAAAATTCATGGATCGGCCTGGACGAATCGGGCAAGGGGGATTATTTCGGACCGTTGGTGGTGGCCGGCGTCCAAGCCGATCCGGAGATCTCCGCACAACTCACGGCATGGGGCGTCAAAGACAGCAAGCGGCTTTCGGATAAACGGATACTGGACCTGGAACCGATGATCCGACAGGCCTGCCGACATTCGATCGTGGCCATCGGCCCGGAGCGATACAACGAGCTCTACGAAAAGTTCAGAAATTTAAACAAGCTGTTGGCTTGGGCTCATGCCCGGACGCTTGAAAATCTCCTGTCGGAGGGGGAATGTCCCCGGGCGATCGCCGATCAGTTCGGGGATGAGCGGTTGATCAAAAACGCCCTGATGGAAAAAGGCCGGAAGATCGTGCTGGAGCAGCGCCCACGAGCGGAGGAAGATCCGGCCGTCGCCGCAGCCTCGATCCTGGCCCGGGCCGAATTTCTAAAACGCATCAAACGGCTGTCGGAAGAACAACAGATGGACCTGCCCAAAGGGGCGTCGGATCGGGTCCGGGACGCGGCGGTCAAACTGGTCAGGGAAAAATCGGCCGAAGAATTAAAAAAAGTGGCCAAGTGGCATTTCAAGACGACGCAGCAGGTGCTTGAGGCGAGCCGGCTTCGTTGATCGACGCGGGCTGTTCCACTGAAGAAGGCCAGTAGAGGATCCGCTGGCATTGAGAACAGGTCAGGATGCGCTGCCGGGCCCTCACCTCGGTGATCATCTGCGGCGGAACGTTCATGTGGCATCCGCCGCAGGTTCCATGCTGGATCGGAACCACGGCCCATTCCCGATGAAGGTTTTTGATCTTCTGATACATCTTCAGTAGCTTCGGATCGACGGCCGGGACGATCGCCTCCCGCTCTTTTTCCACGACCCCCAGTTCGGCTTTCAATGCCTCGGCCTGTTTTTCCAACTGAAGGCGCTCCGACTCGAATTTTTGCTCGGCGGCCTTGACGGTTTGGGACAGCTCGGTCTCTTTGCGTTTGCAACCATCGAGCTGCTCCATCAGCGTCAGCAATTCCTCCTCCACCCGACCTTTTTCAACTTTAAAAGCTTCAATTTCCTGCAGATGAGCCTGATACTCTTTGTTCGTTTTGATCTCGCTCTGGCGATTGCGGGCTTTCGAGAGCCGCTCCTCGCAGGTCTCGAGATCCCGCTCCTTTTCCCGCTTTCGTTGGTTGCAGCTCTCTCCCTCGGCGTGGGTTTGAGTGAACTTGGTCTGTGTTTCGGTCAGGAATTTTCGGGCCGTCTCGATTTTTTCAGGAATCCGGACCGTCTCGCCCTTTAAGATGACCAACCGGTTGTCGATCTCTTGCAGTCGGACAAGCTGCTCCAGTTGATCTTTCAATTGAGTTTCCTCTGGCACCCTGATCTCCTCTGGGCCCACCTGGGATCGAACCAGGTACCTGACCCTTATAAGGGGTCTGCTCTGCCAAATGAGCTATGGGCCCAAATATGAAATTCCAAATCTCAACATAAGACGCTGAATTACAGGCTTTCCACAAAGCTCTTCAGTTTTTTGCTCCGGCTGGGGTGGCGCAATTTTCGAAGAGCCTTGGCCTCGATCTGGCGAATCCGTTCGCGGGTGACTTCGAAATCCTGCCCCACTTCCTCAAGGGTATGGTCGGTATTCTCCCCGATCCCGAACCGCTTGCGCAAAACCCTTTCCTCCCGCGGCGTCAGCGTTTGAAGAATATTCGTAATCTGGCGCTGAAGGTCGTATCTAATCGCGGCCTCGATCGGAGAAACCGCCTTTTTGTCCTCGATGAAATCGCCCAGATGGCTGTCTTCTTCTTCCCCAATCGGCGTCTCCAGCGAGATGGGTTCCTTTGCGATCTTGAGTATTTTCCGGACCTTTTCAATGGGGAGATCCATCTTCTCGCCGATCTCTTCCGGCATCGGCTCGCGGCCGAGCTCCTGAACCAGATGCCGGGAGGTGCGGATCAGCTTGTTGATCGTCTCGATCATGTGAACCGGAATCCGGATCGTCCGGGCCTGATCGGCGATCGCCCGCGTGATCGCCTGACGGATCCACCAGGTCGCGTAGGTGCTGAACTTGTAACCCCGCTTGTATTCAAATTTATCCACGGCCTTCATCAAACCGATATTGCCCTCCTGGATCAGATCCAGAAACTGGAGCCCGCGGTTGGTGTATTTTTTTGCGATGCTGACCACCAACCGGAGGTTGGCCTCTACGAGGTCGGTCTTGCCGGACTTGATCTTGATCTCACCCTGATCGAGAAGTTTGACGGCCTCCTTGATTTCTTCGGACGTGACCATCGCCACGGCCTCGGCCGCCCGGATTTTTTTCCGCGCTTCGCGGTAAATCCGGTCGACCTCATGGAGCGTCTCAACGGGCAGCCCGGTTTTCCGTCGAACGGATTTGAGGCCGCTCGGCCCCCTCCCGATTTTCTTCAGGAGCAGAAGGCCCTCTTCGCCCGAAGCCCCCAAACGGCGCTTGCCGTTGGTGATCTCGCGCTCGGCCTGATGAATATTAGCCGCGAGCGCCGTGACCTGACCGGTCATCCGGTCAATCAGGGCCGGATGCAGGTTGACTTGTTCGATCTTCTCGGCGATCTGGGATTTGATTTCGCGAAGCTGACCCTTGATTTTCCGACGTTTGACCTGGTCCGAGCCGGTTCGTTTTAACCGTTGATAAGCCCGCATCAGATCCCGGTAGGGGTTTCTCATTTTCGAAATGGCCTCCAGGGTGCGGGCGGTAAGCTCCGCGTCATCCTGTTCCTGAGCCACGCCTTCCTCGTCGAATTCTTCGTCAAAGGCCGAGACCACTTCCCGGATACTGATCTTTCCATGCCGGAGTTTTTCTCCCAGCGACAGAAGGTCTTTGATGATCATCGGCGTCCCGAAGACGACCGCGGCCACATCTTTTTCCCCCTCCTCGATCTTCTTCGCGATCTCGATCTCGCCTTCCCGGGACAACAACGGGACACTGCCCATTTCTTTCAGATACAACCGAACCGGATCGGCGGTGCGGCTCAAAACTCCGGGCGTCAGATCGATCTCCTTGACCTTCTCTTCTTCGCCCTCCTCTTCCGCCTCTTCCAGTCCCTTAAACCCCTCCCGTTCCTCCTCGGGTTCCGCCATCATTTTCTGATAGCGCTCTTCCTCCGGAGTGTCGATGATCTCGATATCCATTTCACCGAACATCATCATGAGGTTGTCGATCTGCTCGGACGAAACCATATCCGCCGGAAGGGCATTGTTCAGCTCATCGTACGTCAGGTACCCCTTCTCTTTGCCCAGCGAGATTAACTGCTTGACTTCGTCCACCTTCTCATCCTTGGCCATGAACCCTCCCACGGGACGATCTCCGTCCACCCGCCATAAAAAAGCGATTCAACTTCCGACTTCCAAGCTCATTTTTTTAAGACCGACCAGTTTGTCCAGCAACGATTTGATCTGCGGGTTGTTTCCGATTTTCTCGGCATCCCGAATCGCAGTCTCCAGAGTCTTCATTTCAGAACGTATTTTCTTCACGCGGAGCATCCGGATACAATCCCTGAGGGTCTGATCCGGATCATCGTAATCCGGCTCCTGGACCATGAGGGCCGTCAGGATCGGGGCCAGCGCTGGATCCGCCGTATCCGGCTGGATCCGTGCGGTTGACGGGACGGTCGCGGCTGTCTGCTGACTCGACTCCACGTACAGGTTGAAAATCCGCCGAAGCCGTCCATCCGTAAAATGGTCCGGTTCAATTTGCTGGAGCAACATCTGTGCCGTGACCCGGTTGTGCACTAAAAGGTGCAGCGGGATTTGCTCCTCTTTCGGCAATCGTGAGAGCGGCGACGGCGAAGACGGACTTGGAGCGGCGGCCCCGGTTCCACTGAGCTGCGCCATCTCCTTGACCAGCTCCCGCTCCTCCAAACCGAGACTCTCGGCCAGATGTTTTAAGTAGTAACTTCGCTCGACCGGACGCGTCACCTTTCGGATCACGGGCAGGATGCGATCCACGATCTTCAGTTTACCCTCGATGGTTTTCGCCGACGGATCCGACAACCCCTGCTGGATTGCAAAATCCAGAAGCTTGGAGGACCGATCCAACAACTGGGTAAAAGCCTCGGCCCCCCGGCCTTTGATGAAGCTGTCCGGGTCCTCCCCCGACGGCAGCAACACCACTTCCCCCGACACGGGACTGGGGATGATCAAATCCATGGTTCGCAACGCAGCCCGGATTCCGGCGTCGTCCGGGTCGAAAATTAATTTTACAGTCTGCACAAAACGGTGGATCCGCTGAAGATGATTGGAGGTTAGCGCGGTGCCCAACGTCGCCGCAACGGCATGGATCCCGGCCTGATGTGCCGCGATGGCATCAAAGTAGCCCTCCACGACCACCAGATAACCGCATTTGCCGGCCGCCTCCCTGGCTTTCTCCAGCGCATAGAGGTGATGCCCTTTGCTGAAGATCGGCGTCTCGGGGGAATTAAGGTATTTGGGCAGGCCGTTATCCATGACCCTCCCGCCAAAACCGATCACCCGTTTTTGCAGATCGAAAATCGGAAAGATCACCCGGTTGCGGAAGCGATCGTAGTAATGCCTGCGGGCCGTCTCGGGTTGATCCCTTGAGATAATGAGACCGGCCTTTTCAATTGAACCGTCGGACCAACCCCTTTTGATGAGAGCCTGCTGGAGCCCGTTCCAACCCGCAGGAGCATACCCCAGCGAGAATTCCTCGACGGTTAGATTGGAAATTCCCCGCTCTTGAAGATAGTCCCTCGCGCGCTGCGCTTCCGGGCTTTTCAAAAGAAGCGTGTGATAATAACCGGCCGCGTCGCCGTGAATACGGTAGAGTTCCTCTCGATCCTGATCGGCCTTGCTCGGCTCTCCGGTCCGCTGCGGGAGCACCGGTATTCCGAGTCGCTCGGCCAGCAGTTTGACCGCCTGCGGAAAGGCCGCCCCGTCTATCTTCATCAAAAAACCGATGACATCGCCTCCTTCACCGCATCCGAAGCAGTGATAGACCTGTTTCCCGGGGCTGACCGTAAAGGACGGGGTCTTCTCAGTATGGAACGGACAGAGCCCGACCCAGTTTTGTCCCGTCTTTTTGAGAGAGACATAACGCGATACCCACTCGAGAATATCACTCTCCTGACGCACCCTTTGAATCAGATCTTCTGAGAAGTACCCACGCTCCATAGACAATCCGTTATGATTCTCACGCAGAATGTAAGGAGGAAATGGTTTAGGACGATTTTGCTAAAAGGTCCTTCACCACCTGTCCGACAACCGAGCCGTCGTCTCTTCCGACAACCTGGGGCATCAGGATTTTCATGACCTTCCCCATGTCCTTTGGCCCGCTTGCACCCATTTCCTTGATCACGCTCTCCGTCTTGACCTTGAGCTCTTCCAGAGAAAGGGGCTGGGGAAGAAAGGTTTGTAGTATTTCGAGCTCTTTTTGCTCTTTGGCGACCAAGTCCATCCTTCCGCCTTTTGTGAAAAGTTCGATCGAATCCTTCCGCTGCTTCGTGGATGAAATCACCGTTTCCAAAACCTCCTGCTCCGTCAACGGATTATTCCTGCCTTTGGAGATCTCCTTGTTTTTGATGGAAGCTCGGAGCAACCGGATGACCGAAACCTTGAGCGCATCCCCTTCGCGCATGGCCGTTTTCATTTCATCCAAGAGGCGTTGTTGTAGAGGCATAGGCGGGGCCAAACTATTTGAAAATAATAATTAAGTAAGAGTTCATTATAGCAGGCGGACCTATCCATGTCAAGGAAGTGTTGTAACCTATTTTTGATTGACTCAAAATCATCTTTCTGATATAGTTTTGCATTCGCTCAGACGGCCGAACATACTTTCGGTAATTTCCATCAAAGAGGGACCCATGGTCAAAAAAGACCGCAGAGAGAGAAAAGGACGCGATACGAAAGAAGGAAAATTCGACGAGATCAAGAAAGATCTTGAGCGCCAGAAGGCTGCTCTCCTGGCGGAATCCGGGGAGATCATCACGGGGGGCCTGAATCCGGGCGTGGAAAACTTCCCGGACATGACCGACCAGGCCTCGGCCGAAACGGACCAGAATTTTACGTTGCGTCTTCGTGAACGGGAGCAAAAACTACTGAAGAAAATCGACGAAGCCTTGGAACGCATTACGGATGGAACCTTCGGAATCTGCGAAAGTTGCGGGGGGGGAATTTCGCTAAAGAGACTGGAAGCCCGGCCTGTCACAACGCTTTGCATCGAATGCAAAACACGGCAGGAGGCCGATGAGAAAATCCGCGAATCCTAAATCAATGGTAGGCGATGCTGGGATTGAACCAGCGACCTCTTGCGTGTGAAGCAAGCGCTCTACCACTGAGCTAATCGCCCTCCGTGAGGAACGTTTGTAACACAGCCGGTGTGCCATGTCAATCAGAGAATCAAGTTCCATTACAGACCCAATAAGGTCCGAGGCTATTCGGATCAGGATCATGATTAAAACAAAGGAGAGTTCATGTTATTTCGACTGATCGCAATCATTGCAACGGGACTGCTGGCCGCTTCGGTTCACGCGGCCGACACCGCGGCTCTTAAGACACAAAAGGACAAGGTCAGTTACAGTATCGGGATGGATATCGGAAAGAATTTGAAGAAACAGTCGATTGAAGTGGATACTGATCTTCTGGCGCGCGGCATCAAAGATGCCATTGCAGAGGGAAAAACCCTGCTCACGGATGAGGAAGTCAAGACCGTCATGACGACCTTCCAGAAAGAAATGCAAGCCAAGACGGCCGCGCGCGCAAAAGAAGTCGGAGATAAAAACATGAAGGAAGGCGAAACTTTTTTGGCCGAAAACAAGAAGAAGGAGGGCGTCGTCACCCTCCCAAGCGGTCTGCAGTATAAAATCATCACGACCGGCAATGGCAAGAAACCCAAAGCCACCGATACCGTCACGACCCAATATCGGGGCACGCTGATTGACGGCACCGAGTTTGACAGTTCGTACAAGCGCGGCCAGCCGGCCAGTTTTCTGGTCAAGGGCGTGATTCCCGGTTGGACCGAGGCTCTGCAATTGATGCCGGTCGGCTCGAAATGGCAACTCTTTATCCCATCGGGTCTCGCTTACGGCCCGCGGGGCGCAGGACAGACGATCGGACCAAATGCCAGCCTGATCTTTGAAGTCGAACTGCTCTCGATCCAAGATGAAAAGAAAACTCCGAAGGAATAGTGGGGTCTTGTAAAGACTCTTCTTGGTCTCGTTCACGAAGCCGGGTTTACAACCGCCTCAATGGCCCCTTGATCGGATTGGCTGCCACCCCCTTTAAACCGTGGGGTCCGTTGCGTTTCACGGCCATCCAAGAAAAGATAGAGAGTGGGCAGTACAATCAATGTCAATAACGTGGCCGAGACCAAACCGCCGATGATGACGACAGCCAGCGGCTTCTGGACTTCCGATCCGATTCCGGTTGACAGAGCCATCGGAAGCAGGCCCAGCATGGCCAGCAGGGCCGTCATCAAGACGGTGCGCAGCCGGACGAGGGCCCCCTGCAACACCGCATCGAACGGGCCGAGGCCTGACTCCCGAAGTTGATTGAAATAGCTTACCATCACGACGCCATTGAGCACCGCCTGTCCGAAGAGCGCGATAAAACCGATCGCGGCCGAGACGCTCAACGGCATGCCTGTGATCAACAGGATCAGGATTCCGCCGATCAGGGCAAAGGGAACATTCAATAGAATGAGTAAGGCGTGTTTGACCGACTGGAAGGCGTCGAAGAGAAGGACAAAGATCAGAAAAATGCTGATCGGGACGATCATTTGGAGGCGCGCCATCGCCCGCTGCTGATTTTCAAACTCGCCGCTCCACGTGGTGAAGTAACCGGGTGGAAAGGAGACGCCGGCCTTTACCTTCTCCTGCATTTCACGGACCACGCTTCCCATGTCCCGATCCCGGATGAAAATCCCGATGGCGGCGACCCGCGTTGCGGATTCGCGGCTGATGTTCATCCGGCCGCTTCCCATTGAAACGGCGGCCACCTGCTCGATCGGAATCCGAAGCCCGGCGGGTGTGTCAATCAGTATATTCTTGATCGCCGTGATGTCGCGCCGCTCCTCCGGATGCAGACGGACGACCACGTCGAATTGTTTTTCCCCTTCCCAGATTTGGGTAGCGGATTTGCCCCCCAGCGTCGTTTCAATAAAGTCCTGGATGTCCGAGACATTCAGTCCGTAGCGGGCGGCCCGCGCCCGATCGATCTCGATCTGCAATTGAGGAACCTCGCCCGGTCGATCGATAAAAGCCCGCGCCACTCCGCGGACGGGAGAAATGGTGCGAAGCACCTCCTCGGCCTTCTGTTGCAAGGTGGCGGTCTCCTCACCGAAAACCTTGATCACGATCTGACCGTCGACCTGTGAAATGCTCTCCAGGATATTATCCCGAATCGGTTGCGAGAAACTTACTTCAATGCCGGGTATCGCCTCCAGCGCTTGGTCCATCTGCCGGATGAGTTCTTCCTTCGTGATCTTCCGAGACCATTGCTCGGGCGGTTTTAAGTCCACATAGATCTCGGCCATATTGATCGGTTTCGGATCGGTTCCGTCTTCCGGCCGTCCGGTCTTGGAGACGACCGTTACGACCTCCGGAAATTGATGAAGGATTTTCCGAATTCGGGAGCATTGTCGGGTCGCCTCGCTGACCGAAATGCTGGGTGGAAAATTGACATTAACCCAGATGGTGCCCTCATTCAGTTCGGGGAGAAACTCGCTCCCCAAGTAAGGCACCAACGACAACGTAAGGGCCAGCGCGCCGAGCGATGCCGCGATCACCACTTTGGGACGGCGGAGCGCCATCTCCAAAGCCGGTTTGTAGAGGCGCTTGCACGCTCTCACCAGGGCATTTTCCTCTTTCGGAAGGCGGCCTCTTAAAAGGTAGAAACTTAGCAGCGGCACCAGCGTCAGTGAAAAGAGCAAAGAACCAATCAGCGCCGAGATGATGGTATAGGCCATGGGCGCGAAGATACGGCCTTCATGACGTTGCAGGGCAAAAATGGGGATGTGCGCGATAATAATGATCAACATTGAAAAGAGGGTGGGCCGTCCGACCTCGGTAGTGGCCTCGATGATCGCGGCCCGCATTGAATCCCGCCCGCGGACCAGAGACTCCTCCGAGAGCCTCCGGAAAATATTTTCGATCACAATGACGGCTCCATCCACAATGATCCCGAAATCCATTGCGCCCAGTGAAAGGAGGTTGGCCGGTATCCCACGCAGCTTCAATCCAATGAAGGTGGCCAGGAGTGAAAGGGGAATCAAAATGGCCACGATGCCGGCCGACTTGAAATGACCCAAGAAAAGGTATAGCACCAGCGCCACCAGAAGGGCGCCTTCCAGAAGGTTTTTGAAAACGGTTTTCAGCGTGGTGTGAATGAGCCAGGTGCGATCATAAAAGGGAATGATGCTGACACCCTTGGGTAACACGGTTTGATTAAGTTCAAAAACCCGTTTTTTAACTTCCTGAAGGACTTCCGACGGGTTTTCCCCTTTTCGCATCACGACAATTCCGGTCACCGCCTCATCTTCCTCATCCTGACCGACGTTCCCCTGTCGGGGGACAAACCCCACGCCGATCTCGGCCATGTCCTTGATCAGGACCGGAGTGCCGTTTCGCTCGGCAACCACGATGTGGCCGATATCGTCGCTGGAGCGCAACAGGCCGATCCCCCGGATGAGATATTGCTGCTCACCCTGTTCGAGATAGCTGCCCCCGGCATTCGCGTTTCCTCTTCCAAGCGCCGTGAAGATTTGCTGCATCGAAACGTTATAAGCCTTCGCCTTGAGCAAATCCAGACGAACCTCATACTGTTTGATGAATCCTCCCAGGCTCACGACATCTGCCACACCCGGGATCATTTTGAGAGAGCGGACGACCACCCAATCCTGCAGGGTTCTTAACTCGGTGGGAGTGTTGTGATCGCCCTTGAGCCGATAACGGTAGATCTCTCCGATAGGCGATGAAAGCGGCGCCAGATTGGGTTGCACCCCTTGCGGGAGATCCGCCGACTGCAACCGTTCCAGAACCTGCTGCCGCGCAAAATAATCGTTCACCTGATCGTCAAAGGTCAGCATGATGAACGACAGCCCAAACTGGGTGTGCGAGAACATTCGGACCGAATGGGGCAGTCCGCTCAAACCGATCTCCAGCGGGATGGTCACCTGTTTTTCGACTTCTTCGGCGGCATGTCCCGGAAACAGGCTGATCACCGTTACCTGGACGTCGGACACGTCCGGAAAGGCTTCGATGGGAAGGGACCGGAAAGCAGCGATGCCCCCCCCGATGAAGAGAAGGGTCAGCATCGCCAAAAAAAGAGGCTGGTTCAGGGCGAGGGAAACGATCCGTTTGACCATCATAACTTACGTTGGCCCTGCCTTGACCGAAGGAAGGAACGTAAGAAGGATCCTGGATCGGTCCTGCACTGTCGGGGGGAAGTTAAAATCTTTGGTGCTGGTTTTCTTAAAAATTGAGCCGCTCATCCGGTTTTTTAATTGGAATCGTTTAATAAGTTTTGAAAAAGAATGCCTCCCGCAACGACCACTTCGTCGCCCGCTTGAATTCCCTGACCGATGGCTGCCACCGGCCCCGAGATGGTCTGGGGGAGAACCACGCGACGGCTGTATCGATTCGGTCCGGTTCGGACAAACAGAACATACTGATCCCCGTCACGCAGAAGAGACGAGACGGGAACGGTCGGGAGTGAAGGGCCGTCCCGTTTAGCCAGGAGGGAAACCCGGGCGAACATCTCCGGCTTGAGAAGCCCGTTGGGGTTCTCAATCTGGCAGCGCAGCTTGAGGGTTCGCGTTACGGGGTCAACGAGATCGCTGGTATATGTGACCCGGCCGCTGAAGGTTCGATTGGGATACGATTCCGTCGTGATTTTGGCCGTCTGGCCAAGGGCCACGCGCGTCAGATCCTTCTCGGAAAGATCCGCCACCGCGATGACTCGAGAGAGATCGGCCACGGTAAAGAGGTTCTGGGCCGGATCATTCCCGACCGTCTGTCCAAGGATGGCGCTTCGCTCAACGACCGTTCCCTGAATGGGAGAACGAAGAAAGACGGTGGAGCGGATCGGCTGCCGGTCAACTGGTTCTTCGAGATCTTTGTCCGGAACATGAAGGTTCAGGAGGCGTTCCTTGGTCCGGACAAACTCCGCCTCCGCTTTTTGGAAATCATTTTCGGCCTGATGCAGGTCCTTCCGGGAAATGGCTTTTCCAGAAAAAAGATCCTGAGCCAATTCAACGCTGTGTCGGGCCAGGGTCAAGTCGGAATTGGCCTTGATGAAGTCGGCGTAGGCCGAGCCGATTTCCGGGCTTTCAATCACCAGAAGCGGATCCCCGGCAGCCACTCGATCTCCCAACTTCGCCCGGACTTCGACGACACGGCCGACCACCGGGGAGGAGACCTTGCTGTACCGGTCATCATCGTACTGAATTTTTCCGGGCAGAACGACCTCTCCTTTTTCCGGTTGGAGCTCAACGGTCTCGACCTGCAGGGTCGAGGCCATTTTGGGTGAAAGCTGAATCTCGCCCGATCCAATGACGGTTGCCCCGGAGGCCGCTACGGTCACGCCCTCGGAGTTTTGGGCACAGGACGCCACAAACAGGATCAGGCTGAGGAACATGGCACAGAAAGTCATGAAGAGTATCACGTTATCTCGCTTCATTTTAGGTTCCCTCCAAAAATTCCCTCCCCCACTGCGCCTTCCAGGTTCGCAAGCCCTCTCTGAGCATTGAAGAGCGCCTGGGCGTAGTTGAGACGGGTGGTGTTGTAGGTTCTTTCGGCGTCCAAGAGGTCCAGAAGTGCCGCGCCCCCTTTTTGGTAGGCGTTCTCGACGATACCCTGACTTTCCTGGGCGTCCCTGAGCAGGCCGCTCTCGAATGCATTGATCAGTGACAGGTTCTGGGTCACTTCCTGATAAGCTCGCTCGACCTCCAACAAAACTTTCTGGCGGATCTGTTCGAGCTGAGTCTGGGACGATTTCACCATCCGGTCGGCTTTCTGAATCTCTCCTTGATTTCGATTGAAGAAGGGGAGAGGAATGCTGATTCCAGCTCCCACGGAGGGATGATAATCCGGCGCGATGGCGTCGTACTCGGCTCCCACCGTAAAATCGGGTGTCCGCTGGGCTTGGGCCAGCTTCAATTGGCTCTCGTTTTGATGAACCTGCTCTTCCTGGGACAGGAAATCGGAACGATGAAGAAGCGCCCGCTCCTGAAGCGAAGATAGCGAGGGGAAATCCGGCCGCTGTCTCATCTCCCCGACCGCCTCGATTTCCTTCGTGGGAGGAAGAGCCAAGAATCCTTTCAGATCGCTCTTGGCGCTCTGCAACTCCAGGGTTGCCGCAATCATATCGTTCTGAAAGTCCAGTTTCTGAAGCCGGGTTTTGATCAACTCCGCCTCGGATATTCCTCCACGCTCAAACCGAATCGTGTTGACGCGGAGGATCTCTTCAAACCGCTCAAGATTTTCTTTGGCCAGGGTCAGGTGCTCCCGGGCCAGGAGGACCGAATAGAACGCCTGCTTCACCTCCATAATCAATTGCCGTGTCACATCGATGAATTGCTGCTCCCGGGCGCGGGCTCCGGCCTCAGCCGCCTCATGTCGGAGTCTTCTCTTTCCGGCGGTTTCGATCAAGTAGTCCAAACGGGCCGAAAACTGTGAACCCGCCAGTTGATCCGCTCGGGGATTAATAAAAGTCCCATTGATCGAAAGTTGGGGGTTCGGGAGCAGTCCCGCCGTCAGAACATCCGCCCGACTGGCCTCCACCTGAAACCGTTCGGCCACCAGTTCCAGATTCTGCCGCTGGAAAAACTCAAGGGCATCGGCAAGGGTCATCCGGAGCGGTTTGTCATCGGCCAACGCAACCGAGCTGAAAAAAGGCGCGAAGGCCACCGAAAGCAACATCATCTTGATCCACCGATTCGATTCTTTTGTCCAGTTCAACGGATGAAGATCTCCCCTAATACAGACTCTGTCCTAAGTGATGAGCAAGTCTTATGCCTGCGAAAGAAGGTTCTGGATTGGAGGAATTTTGAGAAAGTGGGTGGGAAAACCCGAATCCGGGTGTTCAATCCCTACCGGGGGTGAGACCGTACCGACGGATTTTAAGGCGAAGCGTCTTGTAATCGACCCCCAGAGCCTTGGCCGCATTGATCCTGTTCCAATGGGTTTGATGGAGGGTTTTCAAGAGAAGGTTCCGTTCAGCCTCTTCCGCGGCCTGACGGCCGACTTCTCGGAGAGAACCGGTTCCGGTTCTCTCCAACGAACCCGGCGCATCTGCAGGGAGAGGGACATCGATGGGGTAGAGGTGCAGTTCTCGGGGGGTGATCGTTTTTCCATCCGAGAGGATGATCGCCCGCTCAAGCAGATTCCCCAGCTCGCGGACGTTTCCTGGATAATTGTAATGCACCAGCGCCTCCAAAGCTTCCTGAGAGAGCTGGACCTTTCGCTTCCCTTCTGCCTCAAGTTTTTTCAAGTAGTGCTCCGCCAGAAGCGGGATATCTTCCTTGCGATCTCGCAACGGTGGGATGGTGATCGGTACCACGTTCAGGCGGTAGAAGAGGTCTTCCCGGAATCGGCCGGCGCGAACCTCTTCTTGGAGGATTTTATTGGTTGCGGCGATCACCCGGACATTGACCCGGTGGGTGCGGGTTCCGCCAACGCGTTCAAACTCCATTGTCTGAAGCACCCGGAGCAGTTTTCCCTGAAGGTTGGCATCCATCTCGGCCACTTCATCCAAGAAGAGCGTTCCCCGATCGGCCAGCTCAAAACGTCCCGGCTTGGCCGATATCGCACCGGTAAACGCCCCCTTCTCGTGTCCAAAAAATTCACTCTCCATCAGCTCTTTGGGAACGGCAGCGCAATTGACGACAATAAAGGGGGCGTCTTTTCGAGGACTCATTTGATGAATGGCCCGGGCCGCGAGGTCTTTTCCCGTTCCGGTTTCACCTTGAACCAAGACCGTGGCCTTGTCATCCTGGGCGACCTTCGTAATCATCCGGTGTATGTTCTGCATGGCCGGGCTCTTCCCGACCAGTGGAGTGGAGGACGGATAAAGGCCCAATTCCTCCTTAAGGTAAACGTTCTCTCGCAGGATCTCGAGATTTTTAATCGCCCGCTGAACCGTGATGAGCAACTCTTCCTTTGAAAAGGGTTTGGTGACATAGTCATAGGCCCCTTCCCGCATCGCCTTGACCGCGGTTTGAATGGTCCCATGAGCTGTCATAATGATGACGGAGAGATCAGGATGGATTTTCCGGAGCCGTTGCAATAACTCAACCCCGTCCATTTGGGGCATCTTCAGGTCGCTGATAACCAGATCAAAGGATTGCGTCTGGGCCAGCGCCAATGCGGTTTCCGGATGGGTTTGGGTGGTGACGTCGAATCCCTCGTGTGACAGAATTTCTCCGAGGATGCCGGCCTGAACTTTTTCATCATCAACGATCAGGACGCTATGCATGATTCTCTCCGACTTGGACGGGCAGGAAGAGGGTGAAGGTTGACCCCTTCCCCTCGGCACTTTGGACCTCAATCCGGCCCCCGTGTTCTTGAATAATCCGCTCCGCGATCGAGAGCCCGAGTCCGAAGCCGCTGACCTTCGTCGTAAAATAGGGATCAAACAGCTTTGGAAGGTTCTGCGGGGGTATCCCGCAGCCGGTGTCACGGACGGAGACCACGACCTCATCCCCGTCCCGCACCCAGGTCGAGATGTAAAGTTCTCCCCCCTCCGGCATCGCCTGGATGGCATTGATCAAGAGATTGAGCAGCACCTGCCTCAGCAAATCGTAATCGGCCGAAATCTTGGGGAGGGCCGTATCAAAATGCCGATGGATCTGAATCTGCTGCTGGTTCGCCTCGGCGGTAATGAAGGCCGCCGTTTCCTCGATAAGATCATTGAGGTGGGTCGGCTGACGTGAAGGTGTCGGCGACTTGGCAAATCGCAAGAAACTTTCGACGATTTCATTGAGCCTCCCAACTTCCCGTCTCATGTTTTCGGATAATTCCAGGAACTTTCCGGCATCGGCTTGATCCTTCGGTGTAAACCGATCTTTCATGTGATCGATGATGAGACCGAGGCTGTTCAATGGATTCTTGATTTCATGGGCCACCCCCGCGCCCAACCGGCTGATGACCTCCAGCCTTTCGACCCGCTTCTGGGTCTCCTCCAGCTTGAGAATCCCCTCTGCCATTCGGTTGAAGGCGATCTTCAGTACACCGATCTCATCCTTCCGGGACTCATCCATGCGCAGGCTGAGATCCCCCCGACCGATCCGAATTGCCGCCTGGACCAGCTCCCCGATCGGTTTTGTAACGCTCTTGGCAAAATAGGTGGCGAAAAACAGTCCGACAAAGAAGAGTCCGCCCGCGACGACAAAGCTCCAGATCTTCACCCGATCCAAAAGAACCACAGCGGGATTCATCGACATCTCGATACGACCAAATCCCAAGAACCGTTCCTGTTGGAAAAGCGGAAAGGTCAGGAAGAGAATGGTATCCCGCCCGCGCTGACGGATTTGCGTATCGATTTCATTTTGCGCAAGCCTTGCCAACGTCGCCTCGTCGACCCTTTCCTCCAGTGGGAGGATGCGGCCCTCCTTTTGTGCGGGAAAATCGATCACGACGCGGTTTCCCGCATCAATGAAAAACAGGTCATGCAGCCCCTCATTTTCACTGTAGATATCGAGGTGCCTTTCCTCTTCACCAAAATGCTCGATGAATTTTCGAATCTGTTGTTTCTCGTCTTCTGGAATGCTCGCCAGATCGGTCTGGCTGGACTTCAAGATCAGTTCCGATAGGTTGAGCTGCAACGTCTTGCCCATTAGCAAGGCCCGCTGACGGATCTGGTCGATTAAGATTTGTTTTTCGATCTGATAGTTGAGAAGAAAGAAGGCCGCCGTTGTGGCGAACAACAGCAACAGCATCGTCAGGGTCAAACGTCTGCGAAACGATCCGGTGGAAACCATAAAAATTATTCTATTCCACATCCGGCCCGGTTGCAAGCTACGGGTCCAATCGATCCTGTTCTACTTTGAGTTATCGGAGCGAATGCCTGAAGAGAATTAGGCATGAGAAACGGAATTTGAACAGCGCTCGAACACCTTAAATTTTTGTAGAGAAAAAAATTGGAGCGGGAAAGGGGATTTGAACCCCCGACCCTCGCCTTGGCAAGGCGATGCTCTACCACTGAGCTATTCCCGCATCCTGTGAATTGATAAAATCAGAGAAACACTATACCCAAAATTCGGCGGGGTTGTCAATCGCCACCAGAGCGCCGTCGAATCAAATCACCTTGAACTCCACCACCTTTGAGCTGGCCTTACCGTTGCTGTCCTCGACGTAGATCTCGACGGTGTGCTCCCCCTTTGGAAACTCGGCCTGGGTCACATGGATCCGGTGTCCCTCCACGTAGGGCTTGACCCGGTCGGTGATGTCGATCGTGAAAAATTTAATATACCGCACTTTGAGCGAAGGCATATTCGGCTCGGCCCCGTCTTTCGACGGGTTGAAGACGACATCAATCTCGACCGGCTGTTGACCAATCTCTCCACCGCCGGGACGAACAACCTCGATCTGGGGACCGTCCTTTAGTTCCAGAATCATGGACCGTCCCACTTCGGTCAACCCCTTTTCCTTCGCCGTCTGTTCCTGCCGGCCGATATCCTCGTTCGTGATCAGATGAAGAACATCCGGATGCATCTGCGAAAAGACAGGAACGGCCGCCGCGATGAAAAGCCCGCCGACCAGTCCGAATAAAACCGGCAGAAAAATTCCAGAGGGATTTGAGTGTGCGTTCATATTTTGAGTCCATCGGTAAAAGGAGGGATACTACCGTTGTTCCAGTTCCTTTAATGCCTGTTCGACCTGCTCCGGCGTCGGAGGAATGCCATGGAGTTCCGGACGGTTCTCCATGAACGAAACCCCTTTGCCTTTAACCGTCCGGGCAATAATCACGGTCGGCTTTCCCTTCGCGGCGCGGGCCTCGTCAAAAGCCTTGCCGATCTGGTCCCAGTCATGGCCATCGATCTCAATCGCGTGCCACTTGAAGGCCTTCCATTTCTCGCCGAGGGGGGCGAGGTCCATGACGTCCTTGACCCAGCCGTCCTGCTGGGCCTGGTTGTGGTCGACGATCACGGTCAGATTATCCAGACCTCGGTTGCCCGCATACATCGCGGCTTCCCAGACCTGGCCTTCATCCAACTCCCCGTCGCCCGTCATGACATAGACACGATAGTCCTTCCGATCCAGCCGGCCGGCCAGCGCCATGCCGATGCCGATCGAGATGCCCTGACCCAGCGATCCGGTCGAGGCCTCGACGCCGCCCATGCGGTGCCGTTCGGGATGACCCTGCAGCGCACTGTCAAGTTTACGCAAGGTCATCAAGCGATCCACCGGAAAATAGCCGCTTCGCGCAAGAAAGGCATACAACGCCGGCGCGGCGTGACCTTTACTAAGAATAAACCGGTCCCGGTCGGACCAGTCCGGCCGCTTCGGATCATGCCGCAGAACCTGGAAGAAAAGCGTGGTCAGAATCTCGACGGTCGAAAGCGAACTGGTCGGATGGCCGGAGCCGGCCGCGCCGGTCATCCGGATGATGTCTTTGCGAATCGTGCTGGCCTGTTTTATCAGTTCTTCGCGATCTGAAATCATCATGGTGCCATTAAATTAACAAAAACGACCCGCCAAGTCAATGACGATCTCGTCACCGGCCCAACTCAGCGGACGAATCAGTCACGAATCAGGCCGTCGCAAAAAAAAGGGCCGGTTCTTGTAAAAAGACCCGGCCCTTTGATTTTGATACCGCTGCTGTCAGTGGTTTCGGTTTATCGCTCAAACACCGGACGCCGCCATTTGTTTGGACCGCCGCCGTTTTGTTGCCGCGGACGGAACGGGCGACGCGACGGTTCTTCTTGCACGGTGCCATGGCTCTTAAATTCGGTGATCGTCACCTGAGGGATCTTCGATCCGATCAGCCGCTCGATATCCCGGAGGTTGCCCCGTTCGTTCGGGGACATCAACGAGATCGCGTCGCCGGTCGCCTCGGCCCGGGCGGTTCGCCCGATCCGGTGGACATAATCCTCCGGCGAGTCCGGAAACTCGTAGTTCACCACGTGAGAGATCCCCTTGACGTCCAGTCCGCGCGCGGCGATGTTCGTCGCGACCAGAACCTGGATCGATCCTCTACGGAAGTCCTCCAGCGTGCGCGTGCGCGCCCCCTGGCTTTTGTTGCTGTGAAGCGCCGCAACCCGTTTTCCTTTTCCTTCGAGCTGGCGCGCGAGGTGATCCGCGCGATGCTTCGTGCGCGTGAAGACGAGCACCTGGTCCATCTTTTCCTTTTCGATCAGATGAAGCAGAAGATCGCGTTTGCGCGAGGCATCCACCGGATAGACCACCTGCCGGACGCCGCTGGCCGTCGCCCCCTGCCGCGCGATCTGGATCACGACCGGCTGCTTCAGGATTTCGTGCGCGAGTTTCTGGATCTCCCCCGCCATGGTGGCCGAGAAGAAAAGCGTCTGACGCTGCTGGGGAAGATTTTTGATGATCATCCGGACGTCCGGGATGAATCCCATATCGAGCATCCGGTCGGCCTCGTCGATCACCAGCACTTCGAGGTTTTTGTAATTCACATTGCCCTGCCGCATATGGTCCAGCAACCGGCCGGGGGTCGCCACGAGAATATCAACTCCTTGACGGAGCGTCATCCTCTGCCGCTCGATATTCACGCCGCCGAAAACGACGCCGGTTTTCAGCCGCATGTAACGGCCGTAGGTCCGGATGCTCTCGTGAACCTGCGCCGCCAGCTCGCGCGTGGGCACCAGCACCAGCACACGAAGCGACGGCGAACGGCCCTCGCGCAACCGGTGAAGGATCGGCAGCGTAAAACCGGCCGTCTTTCCGGTTCCGGTCTGCGCGCAGCCGATCACGTCCTTCCCCGCCAGAACGGCCGGAATGGCCGCCTCCTGGATCGGGGTCGGGGTTTCATAATTTTTCGCCTTGACGGCGCGTAGAATTTCCGGGGCAAGCCCCATTTCTTCAAACGTCATTCTGTTACTCCAATTCTATTTGGGGACCGTAGTCCCATGCATGATTGCGAAAAGACACGGACCAGCCGAATGTCCGTCGCCTAAATCAGCGCGACGTATGACGGCCTTGCCGGCCTTTCGCCTATATTGAAGAACCTTTTAGAAGAGTGATGGTCTATCGGTGGGGAATGATGGACCCGCTTCTTGAGGAGGGATCTACGTAGCGGATACCGCCTCGTGGTTCGTCAAAACTGAACGGACTATAACATGAACGGTTTGGAATTAGCAAGCGGTATTTTGAACTATTTTTATTTCCGCCCGACACCGACGGTGACTTTTCGAAACCGGGCCGGCGCGGCGCCGTGGGACATTTCGGCCGTCTGGCCCGGCTGGCCCTTCCCGCAATTTACAACGCCCCAGAGCGTCCAGTGATCGCCGTCGCAGACCGCGTCGCAGGAACCCCAAAACTCCGGCGTGATCCCCTGATAGGTGCAGTTCTTCAGCATCGCGCCGAGCTTGCCCTTTTTGATCTCCCATCCGACTTCGCAGCCGAACTGAAAGTTATACCGCATCTGATCGATCGACCAGCTCTTGTTCGTGCACATCAAGATCCCGTCTTTCGTATCGGCAATGAGCTCATCCGGCGTCCGGTCGCCCGGCATCAGGCTCACGTTCGTGATCCGGATCATCGGAAGCGAGGCCCAGCTGTCGGCGCGGCAGCAGCCTCGGCTGTTCTGCTTGATCACCGGCGCGAATTCGCGGTTGGTGTGATACCCGACGAAGATCCCGTTTTGAACGATCGGCCAGCGCTGCGCGCGCACGCCGTCGTCGTCGTAGCCGAACGTCGCCAGGCCGCCGGGAACGGTCGAGTCGGCCATCAGAGTCACCTGGTCCGATCCGTAACGGAATTTACCGTACTTTTCCGTCGTTAGAAAACTCCGGCCGGCGTAGTTCTCCTCGATTCCCAGCACCCGGTCCAGCTCGGACGGATGGCCCATCGATTCATGGATCTGGAGCGCAAGCTGCGTTCCGTCCAGGATCAGGTCCTTCTTTCCGGACGGACAGGGCTTGGCGGTCAGAAGCGCCACGGCCTCGTCGCGGGTCCTTTCGGCATTCTCGATCAGCGCAAGCCCCTTGACCAGTTCGTAACCCATTCCCATATACTGCCCGCCGAAACTCATCGGGTAGGACCGTTTCTGGACTTCGCCGTTCTCGACCGCCGTCGCGGCATAACCCGCGCCGGTCCGGGTCAGGGTCTGGTCGATGAAGGTTCCCTCGCTCGTCGCCAGCCATTGCCGCTCCCGGACGCATCCCATCGTGGACTCAGCCGACTTGATCCGGCGGTCTTTTCGCAGGATCTCATCAATTCGGAACAACAGGTCCAGCTTCTCGGTCACCGGCACACGAAACGGATCGATCACAAGCGGCGTCTGCCAGGCCGTATCGACCACGTCTTCTTTCGTAAGACGGACATTTCCTTTTTTCAGCTTTGCGCTGGCCTTCGCGATACGGCAGGCCTGGATCGTGGTGGTCCGAATATCTTTTTTATTCAACGACGGGCTTGCGGCAAACCCCCAGGCGCCGTCCACGATCACGCGCACGCCGAATCCGAGCGATTCGTCCTGACGCATCTCACCCAGCTCGCCGTTTCTTACCGTCAAATCCTCGACCGTGATCTGCAAAATACGGATGTCGGCATACGGCGCCCCGTGGCTTTTTGCGGTGTTCAGTGCAATCGCGGTGAGATCACGCATCCTCAAAACCTCGTCGCGCTCGAAAAATTAAATCCACGAATCTTCGCGGCCGGGCAGACGATCCCGCCGCCCCAGAAAGCATGGGCATACGCCGTCTCGCGCCCCAACGCCTCGATCTGATTGAAAGCCTTCACGACGCTCTCGGTAAACCGGAAATTTTTCACAGGTTGCTTTACCTTCCCCTTCTCGACCAGAAACACGCCGTCCCGCGTCATGCCCGTGATCATCAAAGGCACCGGATCGAGAATATTCGTGTAATGAAAATGGGTGATCAGCAAGCCGCGGGAGGTCGAGGCGACCATCTCATCCACCGACGAGCCGCCCGCCGCCAGCACCAGATTGAGCGGCATCGGCCCGTTGGTGTTCGGAAGCGGCAACGCGTGTCCGGTCGATTCCGCCCCGGTCTCCTTCGCCGTCTTGCGGTCATGCACGACCGCCTTGGCGACGCCGTGATCCACCAGGACAACACACCGTCGCGGCATCCCCTCGTAATCGAAATTCAGGCCGAGCGTCTGGGGATGATAGACGTCATCGGTAATCGTGACGCGGTCGTTTAAAACCTTTTGGCCCAGTTTTCCCGATACAAAACTGCGGCCTTCCATATACGGCAGCGCCCCGAACCCATCCCAGGCCATGAAGAGCAGCAGTTCCGCGACGGCGGCCGGCTCCAGAATGACATCGTATTGGCCCGGCGGCAACGCCTTCGGGTTGCGACCGGCCAGCGCCTTCTCCAACGCGACGGCCGTCAACTGTTCCGGATGCACGGCATGAATGTCCGGGTCGGTCGCATCGGCCCAGCCGGAACTGTCCTTCGCCATCACGGTGACGCTGAAGCCGGCCGAGGTGTAGGCATTGTAGGCAAACAGGCCGTTGGAATTGGCCAGTCCGACCGCCTGCATCCCGTGCGAGAAGATCCCGGCCGCAGACGTCTTTTTTTTCTTGCATGATCCGACGGCAAAACGGATGAGATCGATCTTCTCATCCGGCGTCACGAGCGGCGTGTCTGAAACGTAATGGGAGAGCGGCCGGTATTCCTGGGACATTGGAAGCGGCAAAAGAGTGGAATCGTCGCACTGGATCGAGGCAAGCAAAACGGCCTTCCGGACGGTTCGCTCAAGCGTGGCCCGATCGAACTGATTGCAGCCCGCCTTTCCCTGCCGTTTCCCCTGAAGAACGCGTATCACCAGCTCGCTGTTGCCGGTCTCGATATGCTGAGTAACGACATTGTTGCCGAACCGGGTGAGCCCTTCCTTCTGAGTCGCGAGCAGGACCTCGACGGCCGTTCCATCCGCCAGCGCCATCACCTGTTTTGCAATATCGCGAAAACGGGACGGGTCCATCATGGGTCAGTGGGTATTCTCTTCGTG
Organism: Nitrospirota bacterium; assembly: GCA_016200255.1. Classification (GTDB taxonomy): domain Bacteria; phylum Nitrospirota; class Nitrospiria; order JACQBZ01; family JACQBZ01; genus JACQFA01. Next base: position 79,118 of record JACQFA010000022.1, read on the forward strand.
TTCAAGATCGTGATCTTTTTCCTTCGTCGATCCCGTCGGCGCGTCCGCATCATGGGTGTGACCATCGGACGGCGTTTCTTTCGTCTCCCCCATTCCGGGCATGGCGTCCATTGAATGCTCTTGACCGTGACTGTGACCGCTATGAACCTGGGGAGGAGACAGCCAGGCGTAAATCGTCAGACCCAGAAGGATGACAAACGTCACGGCGCCGAGCACCAGTACGCCCTTGCGGTCCTTCGGATCCCGGCTCGGTCCCCGATCCAACAACGGCACGAGGAGAAAGAGCAGGACCAATACAACGGAGCTGTACAGTATCCCGGCCATCCCCACAAAGTTTTCAATGCCGTATTGCCACCAATAGATCCAGGGCGGCTTGACGCCGGTCGGCGCCGCAGAAGCAGCGGCTTCCAGCGGCGCGTGGACGACCGCCGCGAGGATCGCGACCAAGCCGTAGAAGACCAGGCTGAACCGGAGGATCCCGAATAGATGTTCCGTGAACGTGCCGGTCAGCTCGGCCTTTGGAACTTCGTCGAGGCGCGCATGCGGCCCGCGGGGCAGCGGCGAGATATTGAAGACATGGATCAGATAAAAATGGCCGACGATCAGTCCGATCAAAAGCAGGGGGGCCAGCGTGACATGGAAACTATACATCCGTACATTCATCGAGACGCTGTCGGTCAGGCCCTTCCCCATGAGGGTCCCGACCGGCCCCAGCAGGTCTACGACGAATTGAAAATGCTCCAGCGCCTCGGACCCTTCCTGGTCCCATTTGATCACGGTGCCCGAAAAGTAGGACAGCATCACGGCCGTGAAAAAAAGCGCCGTCCCGAAATACCAGGTCAGTACACGCGGGAATTTGTACGACCCGCTGTAAAAAACCCGTAGGATATGCGCGACCATGGACAGGACCACGGCCTGCGCGGTCCAGTAATGGAACGAACGGAGAAAGCGGCCGCCGGTCAACTGCTCGGCGATATAATGGACGCTTTTGTTGGCCAGCTCCTGCTGGGGATTGAAAAACTGCGCCAGGATCAGGCCGGTCGCAAAAAGAATCGCGAAGCCCAGCAGCGTGATTCCGCCGAGGCAGTAGCCGAGATTTTTGGCGTGGGCCGGGACCGGAAAGGAGAGGCGGCTCAAGCGGGTCCATTCATCCAGCCGACTCCGGAGACTGCCGTTCGACATGCGCCCTCGAAACGATGATGGTGCGGAACAAAGAGGCCCGATTCTATCCCAACGGGGTCGGTTTGTCAAAACGGCCTGCCCCCGACGGCGTTGCAAATTTAGAATGGATGTGCGATTCTATTCGGCCATGGACCTTTTTGATACGAAAGACCAAAAACCCGCACCGCTCCCTCCGCTGGCCGAGCGGATGCGTCCAAAAAATCTGAACGAGTTTTTCGGACAGGAGCATCTTGTCGGGCCCGGCCATTTTCTATCGACCATCCTCGGATCGGACCATCCGCCTTCGATCATCTTCTGGGGCCCGCCCGGTTCCGGCAAGACGACCCTCGCACGGATCATCGCGCTGGCCACGAAATGCCACTTCGTCTTTTTCTCGGCTGTGCTGGCCGGCGTAAAGGAAGTGCGCGAGCTCGTGGCCGAGGCCAGGGTCCGGAAAAAAAGCGAAGGGAAGCGGACGATACTCTTCGTGGACGAGATTCACCGGTTCAACCGCAGCCAGCAGGACGCCTTTCTTCCTCACGTGGAGGATGGAACGATCATACTGATGGGAGCGACTACCGAAAACCCAAGCTTTGAAGTCAACGCACCGCTTCTCTCCCGTTGCCGAGTGTTGATACTGAAACCCTTAACCGCCGACCACATCGCACGCATCCTGCAGCAGGCCCTGGCTGATCCGGAGCGCGGTCTCGGCAAGATGAACATTGACCCGACGCCGGAACTTCTACAGGAAATGGCCGACTGGGCCGAGGGAGATGCGCGACGCGCATTGAATCTTCTCGAAGCAGCCGTCTCGCTCTGTCCCGAAGAAAAAGGGAAACGGCATCTGACCGAGAAAGAAGTCCGGGAGGCGGCGCAGAACCGTCTGCTCCTGTTCGACAAGGACCGCGAAGAACATTACAACGTCATCTCGGCCTTCATCAAAAGCATGCGCGGGAGCGATCCGGACGCCGCAGTCTATTATCTCGCCCGTATGCTCGAGGCGGGGGAAGACCCGCTCTTCATCGCCCGACGGATGGTGATCTTTGCCTCGGAGGATGTCGGCAATGCCGATCCGCAGGCCTTGCCTCTCGCCGTTGCGGCGATGAGCGCCTTTCATGCCGTCGGTCTTCCGGAGGGCTGGATTCCATTGAGTCAGGCCGCAACCTATCTTGCCACGGCTCCGAAAAGCAATGCAAGCTACATGGCCTATAAAAAAGCGGTGAAGGCCGCCAAGGAACACGGCAGCTTGTCTGTTCCGCTCCATCTTCGCAATGCGCCGACCCGCTTGATGAAGGAACTCGACTACGGAAAGGGCTATCAATACCCGCATGATGCTCCGGATCAGATTACGGGACAGGATTATCTTCCGGAGCCGCTTCAAAAAGAGCGGTACTACGAACCCAAAGAGGTCGGCCACGAAAAAGAGATCAAGAAAAGGCTCGACGAGAACCGCGGAAAAAATAAAAAGCTCAAAAAAGACGGATAACGACCCCGACCGCTGGCTTGAGATCGGCGTCGAGTGCGATCCGGCCGCAGGCGATGCCGTCGCCGAGCGGCTCGGGCCTTACGGCGAGGGCGGGGCCGTGATCGAGTCGCGGCCGGAGGGACCGGCCCGCTTTTCCGATGAGCCGGTTTCTTCTTCGGTTCGGGTCAATATCTATCTTCCCTCGGCTCTTTGGAAACGGAAACGCCCCCGCATCGATAAAATACTGCGGGATCTTCGAAAGGAATTTTCTATTTCGGATGTCCGGACCCGTGAGTTGGGGCCGAAAGACTGGACCGAACAATGGAAGAAAGGCTACGAGACACGGAAAGTCGGCCAGCGCCTCGTGATCGTGCCCTCATGGAAAGACTATTCGCCGAAGCCGAACGAAGTCGTCGTAACGATGGACCCGGGAATGGCCTTCGGAACCGGCCTCCATCCCACAACGCGGCTCTGTCTGATCGTGCTCGAAAAATATCTTAAAACAGGCGAAGAGGTGTTGGATGTCGGCACGGGCTCCGGGATACTTACAATCGCGGCCGTGAAATTCGGAGCCGGTCATGTTACGGCGTTTGATATCGAACCTGAGGCGGTCGAGATCGCAAAGCAGAACGCGATCCAAAACGGGGTTTCGGATCGCGGGACGTTTCATACCGGAATGCTCAAAGATCTCGGCGCAAAGATTCCGCCGGCCGATCTCATCCTGGTCAATATCCTGGCTTACACGATCATCAGAATGCTTCCGGACTTGAAAGCGAAGCTCCTGCGGGGCGGCCGAATCATCACCAGCGGGATTTTAAAAGAGTACGCCCCCGACGTTGAAACCGCGATGAAGAAGGAAGGATTGGAAATCGTCGAGTCGCTGCATGAAGAAGACTGGGTCAGCCTCGTTGCGCGAGTTGCCGTCCCGTGAGATTTACGGCGTCTCGGTGACCTGGGTCCGGCGCTCTTTCCCGCCGCCGCCGTAGACCATGAAAACTTTCTTGCCCTGCCGGACGTGGTAGATCGCCCAGGCAGGGGATTTTCCATCATACGAGGCGTCGGGATCTTCGCCGGTCGCCTTCAGATGATCGGGATAGATGAGCCCCACTTCAATCACCTCGGCCAGAAGGCATTCGGTGGTGAAACCTTTTCCGGTCAGTGCGATCTTGGTCAGTAATTGGTTGATCTTCTCGGGATCGTTCAGTTCAAGCGGCTGCGGCATTCGTCCTCACATGATTTTCTTCAGTTCGGCTTCCATGGCAGACACCCATTGCTCGATCGGAACCTCGGCATCCACGATGATCTCATATTTCCCATTCGGAAGTTTCTTGACCGTCCCCGGCGATTCGGGCCCGAGCGGAATCTCGATCCATTCGCGGTTGATCCCCAACCGGTCCGTCACCTCAAAAATCGCATTGATCTGTTTCATCCCGACAACCTTGAGCATTCGTTTGCCTTTTTAAATCTGATTTGAAATGAAAAGGGGGCGGCCCGATCAGGCCGCCCCCCCGAGAATCATTACAGGTTGGGCTGAGGCGTGGTCCGAAGATACGGCTTGATGACCTTATGTCCTTTCGGAAACTTGCCCGGGACATCCTCGTCCTTGACCGATGGTGAGATGATGCAGTCCTGCCCGGGCTTCCAGTTGGCCGGCGTCGCAACGCTGTACTTTGCCGTCAATTGCAGCGACTCGACCACGCGGAAGAGCTCATCGAAGTTTCTTCCGGTTGAGGCCGGATAGGTCAGTGTCAATTTGAGTTTCTTGTCCGGGCCGATGACGAAGACCGATCGGATGGTCAGGTTGTCGATCGCGTTGGGATGAATCATGTCATACAGGTTGGCCACCTTCCGTTCGGGATCGCCGATAATCGGATAGTCGACCACGCAGCTCTGGGTTTCATTGATGTCCTTGATCCATTTCTTATGATCGTCCACACTGTCGACGCTCAGGGCGACGACCTTCACGCCCTTTTGCGCGAACTTGTCCTTCAGCTTGGCCACCGCTCCCAGCTCCGTGGTGCAGACCGGCGTAAAATCCTTCGGATGGGAAAAGAAAATCACCCAGTTGTTCCCGATCCATTCATGAAAACGAATCGGTCCCTGAGTGGACTCCGCCGTGAAATCCGGCACGATATCTCCTAATCGAACGGCCATAACGCCCTCCTTTGACTGTTGAATTCCGTCTATCGTGGTGCCTTAAAACCTAAAATAAGGACGGGTTTTTATATATAATCCCATTCCATGCCCTGGTCAAGAGAAAAGATTTTAGACGGCGGGGATGATAGGATGGGAAAAGGATGGAACGGTGCTTCGAGGAAGGGCCGATGAATCATCCGCGGTCTATAAATTTCCGTATTTTTTCCTGATTTTCCTTGGACAGATTGATGAAGGAAAGGCCCACTCCGATGCTCTCTTGTGAATAAAGCACGCGGGCTTCGACTTCCATCGGATGCTCATCCGTGTCCTCAAGCTTGAACCGGAGATGAACGGAGGAACCGGCCGGAAGACTGACGACCGTTTCGAGATACATTCCCCCGATGCTCAGATCCAAACAACGGCGCATTCCGACATCAGCCACATCCACTTCCTTGATGAAAGGGACTCGCTTTTGCGTGCGGCGTTCGGATGGCGCAGGATCGGACATGACACCTCGGTCATTCAACAATACCTAGAAATGCTCACCGGTTCGTCTCACGGTAACAAAACATATTACGGTCGTCAAGCGGAATCTCCCTCCCAAAATCCCTCTGGCCTATCTCAGCAGGTTTCTGTTAAAATAGCCATTCAATTTCCAAAGGACGATTTTGAATCATGGACATTACGAAACTCAAACAGATACTCTCCGAGCGCATACTGGTGATCGACGGCGCGATGGGGACGCAGATCCAGAACCGGAACCTCACGGCGAAGGATTTCGGCGGGCCGGAATACGAGGGCTGCAATGAATATTTAAACCTCACCCGCCCCGATGTGATCCAGTCTATCCATGAAGACTACCTTGAAGCCGGCGCAGATATCGTCGAGACGAACACCTTCGGAGGGACCGCTATCGTGCTGGCCGAGTATGCCTTGCAGAATAAAGTCATCGAGATCAACCGGGCCGGCGCGCGCCTCGCCCGCGCGGCCGCGGACCGATTATCAACGCCGGACCGTCCGCGGCTTGTGGCCGGCGCGATGGGGCCGACGACCAAGACGCTGCTCGTGACCGGCGGCGTGACGTTCGACCAGCTCTCCGAATCATTCTACCTTCAGACCAAGGGATTGATTGAAGGCGGCGCCGATCTTCTTCTTCTCGAGACGGCACAGGATACGTTGAATCTTAAAGCCGCGGCGATAGGAATATTAAAAGCTCTGAACGAATCCGGCCGTGACCTTCCCTTGATGATCTCGGCCACGATCGAACGCACCGGGACGATGCTGGCCGGTCAAGCGGTGGAGGCGTTATACACGTCACTCGAACATCTGCCGCTCTTCTCGATCGGGCTGAACTGCGCGACCGGGCCGGAATTCATGACGGACCATATCCGCTCGCTCGCGGCGCTGGCAACCTGTTATGTCAGCGTCTATCCCAATGCCGGACTGCCGGATGAAGAGGGAAAATATTCCGAGACGCCCGAATCGCTCTCGACCAAGCTCGCACGATTTGCGGACGAAGGCTGGCTGAACATGGTCGGCGGCTGCTGCGGCACAACGCCGGAGCATATTAAAGCGATTGCCGGGATGGTCAGCGGGAAAAACCCGCGCGTCCTGCAGACGAATATCAAACCGGCCGTTTCCGGAATTGAATATCTGCCGATTGAAGAAGACAACCGTCCGATCGTCGTCGGCTAGCGGACGAACGTGATCGGAAGCCGGAAGTTCAAGGACCTGATCGTCAACGAAAAGATCGAGGAGGCGGCCGAGGTCGGCCGCGCGCAGGTCAAGACCGGGGCGCAGGTTTTGGATGTCTGCATGGCCAATCCGGACCGTGACGAGTTGCAGGACTTCGACCGGTTCATCCAGATACTGAACAAAAAGGTCAAGGCCCCGATCATGATCGATTCGACCGACGCCGCCGTGACCGAGGCCGCGCTCAAACATTGCCAGGGGAAATGCGTCATCAATTCGATCAACCTGGAGGACGGCGAGGAACGGTTAGAGAAGATCGTGCCGCTGATCAAGAAATACGGCGGTGCGGTCGTCGTCGGCTGCATCGATGAGGACAAGGTCCAGGGCATGGGTGTCACGCGGCTTCGCAAGCTCGAAATCGCCAGGCGATCGCGTGATCTTCTGGTAAACAAGTACGGCATCCCCGTCCGCGATATCATTTTCGACCCGCTCGTCTTCCCGGTCGGAACGGGCGACGCCAACTATATCGGCTCGGCGCCCGAAACGATCGAAGGCATCCGGATGATCAAGGCGGCGCTGCCGGGCGTCAAGACGATTTTGGGAATCAGCAACGTCTCGTTCGGCCTCCCGCCGGCCGGGCGCGAAGTTTTGAATGCCGTCTTTCTGTACCACTGCGTCAAGGCCGGTCTGGATTATGCCATCGTCAATGCCGAAAAACTGGAACGCTATCCATCCATTCCGGAGGAAGAACGCCGTCTGGCGGAGGATCTGATCTTCTGGCGCGGGAAAGATCCCGTGGCGGCCTTCGCCGAATATTTCCGCGCAAAAAAACCGGCCGCGAAAAAACCCAAATCCTCCCTCTCTCTGGATGAACGGCTTGCACGGTATATCATCGAGGGATCGAAAGACGGCCTGGTCGAGGATCTCGACGAGGCGCGTAAAAATCGAAGTCCGCTTGAGATCATCAATGGCCCGCTGATGGCCGGAATGGACGAGGTCGGGCGGCTGTTCAATAATAATGAATTAATCGTGGCCGAGGTGCTTCAATCGGCCGAGGCGATGAAGGCCTCGGTGCGCCATCTGGAACAATTTATGGAGAAGTCCGATACGGCGGCCCGCGGCAAGATCATTCTGGCCACGGTCAAGGGAGACGTTCACGACATCGGAAAGAACCTGGTCGAGATCATACTGGGCAACAACGGCTACAAGATCGTCAATCTCGGGATCAAGGTCCCGCCGGAGGAATTGATCGCGTCGTACAGACGCGAACTTCCGGATGCGATCGGGCTGTCCGGGCTTCTGGTTAAGTCGGCCCATCAGATGGTCGTAACGGCGCAGGACTTCAAAGTGGCCGGAATCCATGTCCCGATTTTAGTCGGCGGCGCGGCCTTGACACAAAAATTCACGAACACCAAGATTGCGGCCGAGTATGACGGCCCGGTGATCTATGCGAAGGACGCGATGAACGGGCTTGAGATCGCCAATCAGTTGATGAACAAGGACACACGGGAGGCCTTTCTTCGAAAAGTGCAGGAGAACCGTGAACACCGTGTACAGCTTGCTGAAGATCAGGCTCAACGCACTGCGGCCGGCCCACCGCCTGCAACCGGCCGCTCGGCCGTGCGGAGGGATGCTCCCCTGCCGGCGACGACGGACTTTGATCTCCACGTGCTGAAGGACGCGTCGCTTGATGAAATCTTTTCGTACATCAATCCGGCGATGCTGTACGGAAAACATCTCGGACTGAAGGGAAATCTCGAGAAGCTGCTGGCCGAAAAAGATGACACGGCCGTCAAACTTTTCCGGATGGTGGAGGAATTTAAAAAAGAAGCGATCGCCAAAAAATATATCACGGCTCAGGGCATCTACCGGTTCTTCCCAAGCCGGTCGCGCGGCGATGATCTTTTAATCTACGATCCGGCCGATCCGGCGCGCGTGATCGAGACCTTTACCTTCCCGCGTCAGCCCTCCGGCGAGCGGCTCTGTCTTTCGGATTACTGCCGCGACGTCGAGTCCAAAGAAACAGACACCGTGGCGATGTTCGCCGTTACCTGCGGGCGCGGCGTGAGGAAACTGTCGACCGAATGGAAGGAGGAGGGAGAGTATCTGCGCTCCCACACACTGCAGGCTGTCGCGATCGAGGCGGCCGAGGCCTTCGCCGAATGGCTGCACAAAAAAATCCGGGCCGATTGGGGATTCCCCGATCCGCCCGCCTTCACGCCTTACGATCTCTTCCGGAAAAAATATCGCGGCGCGCGCGTCTCCTTCGGCTATCCCGCCTGCCCGAACCTCGCCGACCAGCACAAACTCTTCAAGCTCTTGGACGCAACGGCGAAGATCGGCCTAGAATTGACGGAAGGCGACATGATGGACCCCGAAGCCTCCGTCTCAGCCCTCGTCTTTCATCACCCGGACGCGAAATATTTCAGGACGGATGTGGCGTAGGTTTCGTAGGGGCTGGTTTCTAATTGCAATGTAAAGACCTGACACTAAGCCTGCGCAAGCCTAATGATGTGTTTCATGAACGATGAAGTAATCTCGAATATGAATTCAATTTCTTCCTCGATAACCGCATCATCATGTTTCACGTATGTGTTTTGGTATTTACTATAGTACTCCACCAATTTCACAAACATATTGGTCAGTTCTTTCGAGCCACCCTTCTCATTCAGGTGCTCGCCGAGGTTTGTGATCTGATGCTCCAGCGACTTCCCGTTTCTGAATACGGCCTGCAACAACTTTTCAAGTGACAGCCGAAGATCATCGAGCAGATTACGAGTGTAGATTTCATTCTCGAATTTTGTTAGCGCTTCCTTATAAAGTTTCAACGACTCTGGGTAGTTCTCCAGCCAATGACTCGTTTCTTCAATTAATGTCTCATTAATTTCCGACTCAGTGTCCGCGCTTGCAAATTGGGCAAACCTCGATACCAGCTTAATCTTGAGGTCTTTGACTTGTTGGTTGTTCTTGAAGCGATCGAGTTCGCACAATTCCTTGATGATTCTGTACTGCTGCTGAGGAGAAAACGCTGAAAGATTTTTATTTAAGGCTGTGCTCTTGTTTGAGGGAGCAAATTGATATGAGGCATGCGGAATGTTCACATCGAAGTTAACAGCATAGTCGGTGCAATACCGTACGACTTCCCGACCACTAAGACCGCCAGGTGTATCAACCAGCACATTTGCGGCGTGCGTAATGAATGCGCTCGGTATCGAATATGGATCGTACAGGTTCATGTTCTAAAACACCTAACGCAAAGCTAACCTGCGAGCCACGAGGCGCGAAGCGCCGACGTAACGAGGCAGGTTGAGTGTCGTGTTAGAACTCACTTTTTCTGATCCGCTGGAGCTTGGCCCTTGATCTCCATGACGCTTGGGTCATTCTCTTCAAGAATGACTTTTATTTGCTGTCCGGTATTCGCTGCGATGTGTGGTTTGGATGCTGATACCAGATAAGGGAAAACACGCCGTAGGTCTCCGCTTGATCCTGTGCTGGTTATTATAGTTTTCCACAATTGTACCTCTTTCTTAGTCTGTTTGTATTCGGCCAAGTCGAGCGCATCAAGCACCAAGAATCTGAAATAGGTTGCATAGTTGCCGACGTGAGATGTGTAACCCTTGATGCCATAGGTTGGGTTATAGGTTGTTGTTCCACTATACGTCCCATAGTTCCCGTACATACTTAGTGTCCCGTATGTGTTGGACGAGGAGACGCCGGTTTGCCCCCAAACTGGCAATGAATACGAATATTGATGCTCCTGCGGATTTCCGATTCCATAAATGACAAAAACCGCGAGGTCTGCCTTCTCGGCAGTTTCGACAGGAGTGAGGCCGCGGGATATCAGCGCACGGTTTATGTAAGCGGCGTACTCTTTGAATTGCAGATCGTTAGCTGAAGTGTCCTTGTTCC